>JBJTGD010000192.1:0-19087 GCA_046093735.1 Acidimicrobiia bacterium
ACGAGACCTCGGGGAGCAGTTCGGGCTTCAACTCCTCGGCGCGGCGGGCGAACCCCACCAGCCCGAGGTAGTCGCGGGGGAACCGCGAGGTGATGAGCGCGTGCAACGCCATCGTCACCTTCTTGGCGGGCAGGAAGTTGCCACGCATCGGCATCGACAGTGACAGGTCGATCATGAGCACCGTGCTGGAGCGCACCAGGTGCTCGGTGCGCTCGATCTCGAAGTCCTCCGGGGTGAGTCGCACCGGCGTACCACTCCCCGCCCGCTGGATGGCGTTGCGCACGGTGCGACCGATGTCGAGGTTGAACGGGTCGCGGATCTCGTACTGCTTGGTCGAATGGTCGCGCTCGTGGCCGGTGCCGATCCGCGGCATCTCGTGCTGGCCGGCCTTGTCCATGTCGAGCTTGGTGAACAACTCGTCGAGTGCGTTCTGACCCAACTGCCGGATGCCGCGGGGCGTGAGCTCGAGTCGACCCTCCTTGTTCTCGACCAGTCCGGACTCCTCGAGTCGCCGGGCCAGTTCCGCCATCTGTTCGAGACTGGCGGCCGCCTCGTCACCCAGCAGTTGCCGGGCCCGGTCGAGATCCACCTCGGCCAGCGCACCGGGGTTGGTGGCGCCCTTCAGCAGGTTTTCCAACTGGTCGATGTCGCCGAGTTGCTGGAGCAACTGGTTGGCATCGGCCATGTTCATGGGCTGGTCGCCGGAGAAGTCGTAGCGACGGTTCCAGTTCATGTCCGGGAAGGCCTGGGCCAGGTTCTGACCCAGCTGATCCAGTTGCCAGCGCAGATCCATGTCCTCCAGCAACTGGTCGGACAGCGCCTGGAGCTGCGCCCGCTGCTCGGGCGTCATCGAATTGAGCATGGCCTGGGCCGCCGCCATGCGCTGGGCCATGATCTCGAGCAGTTCGTCGAGGTTCTGCGGGTTCTCGGGGAAGAAGTCGCCGAAGCGCTCCATGAAGCCGTCGAAGTCGGGCTCCTCGCCGCGCTGACGCTGTTCGAGCATGTGATTGAGCTCGGCGAACATGTCCTTCATGCGGGCCATGTCCTCGGGCGTCATGTTCTCCACCGCGCCGGACATCTGATCGACATACTGCTGCATCAACTGCTCGCGCAGTCGATCCATCAACTCGTCGAACTTCTCCCGGGCCTCCGAGGACGTGAAGTCGTGGTTCTGCAGATCGCGCACCATGCCGGCGAGATCGGGCGACAGCAGGTCGAGTGAGGCGTGGCGCTCGGCGGCCACCGCGTCGGTGAGTTCCTGTCGGCGGGCGTCGCCCGAGTCGCGTGCTTCCTGCGCCAACTCGTCGATGGCGTCCCGATCCATCTCCACCCCCTCGCGCAGTTCGCGGGCGATGTCGTCGTACACCCCACCGAGGTCATGGCTCTCCAGCGTCTCGCGTCGCTGCCGACGCAACTCGTCGAGCATCTCGCGCAGACCCTGCAGCCGCTCGCCGTTGGCGCCGTCGAAACCGTCCTGCATCAGGCGGCGCAGGGCGGCGTTCAGGTCACCGTGATAGAGCAGGTCATCGGTGATCTCCGAGAGGATGTCGGTGGCATCCATCTCGAAACCGACCTGGGTGCCGTCCCAGCGCGAATAGCGGACACGGTTCGATCTCCCCATGCCGGCACGGTAGCGGGAAGACTGCGCCGGTGGACGAAGCGAACGACGGGCGCAGCCGACCGATCTGGGGAGTGGCCCTGAGTGCTGCGGGGGGTGAGGGACTGGCCCCGTCCGCCGACTGGTCGAGGCTGGTGACCGACGGTCGACTGCCACCGTCGGCCGATGGGGCCGGCTTCGGCGTGGACTTCGCCACCGATCTCGCCCTCCTGGCCGAGCACGGCGTCGGCTCGCTGCGCTGGACCCTCGACTGGTCGCGACTGGAGCCCCGTCCGGGTCGCTGGGACGCCGATGCCGTCGACCACGTGACCGAGGTGCTGCGGGCCGCCCGGCGGGCCGGCATCGACGTCTGGGCCGTCCTGCACGACGGGCCGGCGCCGGGCTGGTTCACCGACGATGCCCGCGGGTTCCTCGATGAGGACGGACTGCGTCGCACGTGGCCCCGCCATGTCGACCGGGTGGCCGAGACGTTCGGTGACCTGGTGGCCGGTTGGGTGCCGATCCTCGATCCCTTCACGCTGGCCCGCGACGGCTACCGCCTGGGGATCCGGCCACCGGGTCGACGCGACGAGGGCGACTTCCTCGACGCGCTCGGTGCGCTGCACCGGGCCTCGCTGGCGGCGTGGCGTCTGCTGTCGAGCGGCGCCCCACCCGTGGCCTGCTGCATCGACACCTGTCCGGTGGAACCGGGTGTGACGTCTCGCGAACCCGACGAACGCGAGGCGGCCCGTGCGCTCGCCGACGCGACCGACCGTCTGCGCGTCGGCGTATGGCTGCGGGCCCTCACCGACGGATTGCTGGCCGTACCCGGTCTCGGTGAGGTCGAACTCGATGGACTGGCCGGCGCCTACGACGTGGTCGGCTTCACCTATCGAGGGGCACGCACGGTGTTCGCCGACGGCTCCGACGGTCCCTACCCCCTCGACGCGCCGGTGGCCGCTGATGGACGGGCGCCATGGACCGAGGGGCTGGGCGTCGTCCTGCGTCGACTGTCCGACGAACTGCCCGGGCGACGACTGGCGGTGCTGGGCACCGGTGTGGTGGACCGCGCCGACGACTGGCGCACCGAGGTGCTCGCCGGGTCGGTGCTGGAGGTCGCACGCGCCGCAGCCGATGGCGTGCGCGTGGAGCGCGCCTTCTGGGAATCGGCCATCGACGGCTGGACCCCCGAGTGCGGACTGGAGGTGCCCGACGGTGTCGGCGACCGGTCACGGCACCCGCGCCCGAGCCTGGGCGCACTCCCCACCTCGTCGCAGTGATGCGCGATGCTGCACAGCGCATGGGCGCGAACCGAACACCTCAGGACGAGGCCAAGGAGGCCACCGGTCGTCGGGCCGCCGACCTCGTCGTCGACGGCATGCGGGTGGGACTGGGTACCGGATCGACGGTGCACTGGACGATCGTCGCCCTCGGTGAACGTCGCCCCGACATCGTGTGCACGGCCACCTCGGTGCAGACCCAGGAACTGGCCACGTCCCTCGGGCTACGGCTGGTGACCCCCGACGAGATCGGCGGACTCGACATCGCCATCGACGGCGCCGACGAGGTCGATCCGCGTTTCAACCTGACCAAGGGCGGGGGTGCAGCCCACACGCGCGAGAAGATCGTGGCGGCCATGACCGACCGGTTCGTCGTGGTGGTCGACGAGTCGAAGCTCGTTCCCGCCCTCGGACCGTTCGGCACCCCTCTGGAGGTGCTGGACTTCGCGCCGGGCACCGTCGCCGCCGCGGTGGAGCGACTCGGTTCCAAACCGGTGACCACCCGCGACCGACGCAGCGACAACGGCAACCTGGTGATGGATGCCCACTTCACCGCCATCGAGGACCCACCGGCGCTGGCCGCGGCGCTGGCGGCGATACCCGGCATCGTGGAGCACGGGATCTTCCCCGGTTCGATGGTGGAACGCGTGATCGTGGCCGGGTCCGACGGCGTGCGCGAACTGGTCAACGACCGACGCTGAGCGCGCCGGTCAGCCGCGGCCGCGGTACTGCGAGCGGGGCCCCACCGCTTCCTTGTTCAGACGCTTGGAGAGGTGCAGCCCCTCGAGCACGAACTCGACGGCACTGGCCACCACCTCGGGCGTCTCGTCGCCTCCGGTGAGGGCGACCACGTGCGGACCGAGCGAGGGCAACTGCGCCAACAGCGCCACGTAGTCGGCGGCGCGCACGTCCTCACCGGCGTTCACCACCAGTTCGGCATCGAAGGCCTCGACGACGTCGCGCAGGTTCTCCACGGCGATGTGCCGGCGGAACGTCTCCAGCACCGCGCCCTTGAGCAACTGCTGGACGACGGCGCCGTCGCGGCCCTCCTCGATCGTCTCGATCTCGAGCTTGCCGATGGTCGACGCGGCCAGGGCCTCGAGATCCGACACCCGGGGAACGACGACGGTCTCACCGTGCTGCAGCGAGCGACGCATGGCGTTGGCCGACATCGTCTCGAGGTTGGCCACCGTCAGACGCACCGACACGCCCGAGCGCTGGTTGATGTGCGGACTGCGACGGGCCAGTTGCGAGAACTCGGCCACCGTCTCGGCCATGTAGTCGGGGACGATGACGCGCACACCGGCGGCATCGAGTGGACTCGCCTCCTGACGGGCGATCGTCACCTCGGTCTCCACGTCGAGCGGGTAGTGGGTGCGGATCTGGGAGCCGAAGCGGTCCTTCAACGGCGTGATGATGCGACCGCGGTTGGTGTAGTCGTCAGGATTGGCCGAGGCGAACAGCACGACGTCGAGCGGCAGGCGGATCTTGTAGCCGCGGATCTGCACGTCGCGCTCCTCGAGCACGTTGAGCAGACCCACCTGGATACGTTCGGCCAGATCGGGCAGTTCGTTGATGGCGAAGATGCTGCGGTTGGTGCGGGGGACGAGTCCGTAGTGGAGCGTCAGCTCGTCGGAGAGGTAGCGACCCTCGGCCACCTTGATGGGATCGACCTCGCCGATGAGGTCGGCGATCGACGTGTCGGGCGTGGCCAACTTCTCGCCGAACCGGTCGTCGCGGTGCACCCACTCGATGGGGGTCGCGTCGCCCATCTCGGCCACCAGATCACGGGCATGACGGGAGGTGGGGTGATACGGATCGTCGTTGATCTCGGACCCGGCCACCACCGGCATCCACTCGTCGAGCAGACCGGTGAGCGACCGCACCATGCGGGTCTTCGCCTGACCGCGTTCGCCGAGGAAGATCACGTCGTGCCCGGCCAGAAGGGCGTTCTCCAGCTGGGGCAGCACGGTGTCCTCGTAGCCGAGAACGGTGTCCAAGAGGGGCTGCCCGGCGACGATCCGGGCGATGGCGTTCTCCCGCAGCTCCTCCTTGACCGAGCGGCTGGTCCAGCCCGAGGCGCGCAGGGCGCCGAGCGTGGTGGGTCGGTCGGTGTCGGTGCTCGCCATCGGTGCTCCTCGTCGTGCGGCCGGTCGCTCAACCTACCGCCGCGCGGCCGACGGCGTCGGAGACGGGAGTCACCGTCGCGGTTCGCCGCGGTTCGCCCCGGATGGGTAGCGTGGCTTTCGTTCGTCGGCCCCGCTGCTGACGTCCGACGCCACCACCCGGGCGCCACGGCCCCGGCGCCACCACCCAGGAGAGGCCCGTTCGTGACCGCGACCACCGAACCGCCGGCAGTGACACCCGACATCTCGTCGCCGCCGATCCGCCCACCCCACCGTCGGAGCCCGTTCGCCCTCGTCGACATCTACCGATCGGCCGTCGGCAAGAAGTGGGTGATGGCCATCACCGGCATCATGCTGATGGGCTTCGTGTTCTTCCACGCCTTCGGCAATCTCAAGATGTACTTCGGTGCCGAGGACTTCAACCACTACGCCGAGTTCCTCAAGGAACTGCTCGTCCCGATCGTGCCCAAGACCTTCGTGCTGTGGGGGCTGCGGCTCGGCCTGATCGCCGCCTTCGCCCTGCACATCCACTCCGCCTACTCGCTGACCCGACTGAACCGTCAGGCCCGGCCGGTCAAGTACCAGTCGCCCCGTGACTACGTGGCCGTGAACTGGGCGGCGCGCACCATGCGCTGGAGCGGCGTCATCGTCGGCCTGTTCCTCATCTGGCACCTGGCCGACCTCACCTGGGGCTGGGCCAATCCCGACTTCATCTACGGCGATCCCTACTGGAACGTGTCGACGACTCTCGATCGGGCCCCGATCGCCGCGCTCTACATCGTGGCCAACATCGCCCTCGGCATCCACCTGTACCACGGGGCGTGGAGCATCTTCCAGAGCCTCGGTTCGATGAGTCCCCGCTTCACCCCGCGTCACAACCCGTTGCGTCGCGGTTTCGCGGCCGGCTTCGCCATCCTGGTGGCCGGCGTCAACATCTCGTTCCCCATCGCCGTGATGACCGGCGTGGTCGGCTGAGGAGGACACCGATGAGCACCGACACCATCACCCTCGACTCCAAGGTCCCTTCAGGCCCCATCGAGGAACGCTGGACCAAGCACAAGTTCGACATGAAGTTGGTGAACCCCGCCAACAAGCGGAAGTTCACCGTCATCGTGGTGGGCACCGGTCTGGCCGGCGCCGCCGCCGCAGCCTCGCTGGCCGAACTCGGCTATCAGGTGAAGTGCTTCACCTTCCACGACACGCCTCGCCGCGCCCACTCCATCGCCGCTCAGGGCGGGATCAACGCCGCCAAGAACTACAAGAACGACGGCGACAGCATCCACCGGCTGTTCTACGACACGGTGAAGGGCGGCGACTTCCGCTCCCGTGAGTCGAACGTCTACCGACTGGCCGAGGTGAGCGTCGACATCATCGACCAGTGCGTGGCCCAGGGCGTGCCCTTCGCCCGCGAGTACGGCGGCATGCTCGACAACCGCTCCTTCGGTGGCGCCCAGGTGAGCCGCACCTTCTACGCCCGGGGCCAGACCGGGCAGCAGTTGTTGCTCGGCGCCTACCAGGCGCTGATGCAGCAGGTGTCGCTCGGCCGGGTCGAGCTGCACACCAAGACCGAACTGGTCGACATCGTCCTCAAGGACGGCGTGGCCGCCGGCATCGTCACCCGTGACCTCACCACCGGTGAGATCCAGCCGTGGTCGGCCCATGCCACCCTGCTGTGCACCGGTGGCTACGGCAACGTGTTCTACCTGTCGACCAACGCCATGAACTCCAACGTGACCGCCGCGTGGCGGGCCCACCGCCGGGGTGCGTTGTTCGCCAACCCGTGCTTCACGCAGATCCACCCCACGTGTATCCCCGCCAGCGACGAGTTCCAGTCGAAGCTGACGCTGATGTCGGAGTCCCTGCGCAACGACGGCCGGATCTGGGTGCCCAAGAACTTCGATGACAATCGGCCCGCCGACCAGATCCCCGAGGACGAGCGCGACTACTTCCTGGAGCGGAAGTACCCGGCCTTCGGCAACCTCGTGCCCCGTGACGTGGCGTCCCGCAACGCCAAGACCGTGGTCGACGAGGGTCGCGGCGTCGGACCGCTCAAGAACGGCGTGTTCCTCGACTTCGGCGAGTCGATCGACCGTCTCGGCGAGAAGACGGTGTTCGAGCGCTACGGGAACCTGTTTGACATGTACGAGCGGATCACCGACGAGAACCCGATGCGCAACCCCATGCGCATCTACCCCGCCGTCCACTACACGATGGGTGGGTTGTGGGTCGACTACAACCTGATGACCAACATCCCGGGTCTGTACGCGTTGGGTGAGGCCAACTTCTCCGATCACGGAGCCAATCGCCTCGGCGCCTCGGCGCTGATGCAGGGTCTGGCCGACGGCTACTTCGTGGCTCCCTACACGGTGGGTGACTACCTCGCCGGGCTTCTCGGTCAGTCCCCCGTCAGCACCGACGATCCGGTGTTCACCAGCGCAGTGACCGCCGCCCGCGACGATGTCGCCCGCTGGCTGGCGGTGAAGGGTACGAAGTCGCCCGAATACTTCCACCGGGAGCTGGGCAAGATCATCTGGGACCGCTGTGGCATGGCTCGCGACAAGAACGGCCTGGAGAAGGCGATCTCCGAGGTCAGGGCCCTGCGCGAGGAGTTCCACAAGGACGTCCGCGTGCTCGGTGGCGCCGACGGCGTGAACCAGTCGATCGAGAAGGTCGGTCGCATCGACGACTTCTTCGAGCTGGGCGAACTCATGTGCCGCGACGCGCTGATGCGTGAGGAGTCCTGCGGCGGTCACTTCCGGGTGGAGCACCAGACCGAGGACGGCGAGGCCAAGCGCGACGACGAGAACTTCTCGTTCGTGGGCGCCTGGCAGTGGCAGGGCCCCGGGACTCCGCAGGATCTCGTCAAGGAGAACCTGGAGTTCGAGTACGTGCACCCGAGCCAGCGCAGCTACAAGTAACCCGACGACGAACCGGAGAGAGCGGACAATGGAACTCACCCTCAAGGTCTGGCGTCAGGACGGACCGGCCGACCCCGGCCACTTCGAGACCTACCGGGCCACTGATGTGTAGGACGAGATGTCCTTCCTCGAGATGCTCGACGTGGTCAACGAGAACCTCATCGCCGATGGTCACGAGCCCATCACCTTCGACAGTGACTGCCGCGAGGGCATCTGCGGCACCTGCGGACTGATGATCAACGGTCAGGCTCACGGCCCCCAGAAGGGCACGGCCACCTGCCAGTTGCACATGCGCAAGTTCCACGACGGCGAGACGGTGACCATCGAACCGTGGCGGGCCAGCGCCTTCCCGGTGGTCAAGGACCTCATGGTCGATCGGTCGGCCCTCGACGCCGTGATCGAGGCCGGTGGCTACATCACCGCCGACACCGGTGGCCCCCGGGACGCCAACGAGATCCTCGTGCCGAAGCCGGCAGCCGACACCGCCATGGACGCGGCGGCCTGCATCGGCTGCGGCGCCTGCGTCGCCGCCTGCCCCAACAGTGCCGGCCAGTTGTTCACCTCGGCCAAGTTGGCCCACCTCAACCTGCTCCCCCAGGGACAGGCCGAGCGGTGGAAGCGCACCGAGGACATGGTCGAGACGATGGAGATGTTCTTCGGTTCGTGCACGAACTACGGCGAGTGCCATGAGGCGTGCCCGAAGGAGATCCCGCTCGACTTCATCGCGCTGATGAACCGCGACTACATCAAGTCGAAGTTCAAGAACCGCAAGCTGGCCGGCCAGCGCTGATCGAACGGCGCTGATCGATCGAGCGGCTGTGGCGCGCCGGCGGATCGCCGGTCGCCTCAGCCGGCGTGCTGGCCGCGGCTGCGCCGGTGGCGCAGGAACTCGATGGCGATCGGCAGCAACGACACGACCACGATCACCAGCACGGCGATCTCGATGTTGTCGCCGATGGCGGGGAACGTGCGCCCGAGCGTGTAGCCGATGAGCGTCAGACCCGCGCCCCAGATCACACCACCGATGATGTTGAACCGAACGAACGTGGAGTAGTGCATGTTCGACACCCCGGCCACGATCGGGGTGAACGTGCGCACGATCGGCACGAACCGTGCCAGCACGATCGACTTCGAGCCGTGCTTGGCGAAGAACTTCTCGGCCGACTCCACGTAACTGGGCTTGAACAGCCGCGACTCGGGGCGCGTGAACAGCGCCGGCCCGACCTTCCGGCCGAAGGCGTACCCCACCTGATCCCCGGCGATGGCAGCCAGCACCACACCGATGACCACCACGGCGATGTTGCCGTTGGCCAGCTGGAAGACGTCACCACCGTCGCTGAACGTGATGCCGTAGGTGGCCAGTCCGGCGGTGAACAGCAGCGAATCGCCCGGGAGGAAGAACCCGATGAGGATGCCCGACTCGGCGAACACGATGGCGAACAGTCCGATGAGTCCGAGTGACTCGAGGAGCTTCTGCGGGTCGAGGCCCACGGCGAACACGGCACTCAGCACGGAAGATGACATAGGGCCGAGACCCTAGTGGGGACCGGCGACCGCTCCGGGACCGGTGGCCCCGCACCACGTGGCCGGTCAGTACCCCTGCGCCGGATCGACGACCGACTCCAACGGTTCGTCGGCCAGCCAGTGCGCGAGGTTGCGCAGGAACACCTCGTACATGGCCCCGAAGGCACCCGACCAGTTCCACGACAGATGCGGGCTGACCCGGACACCGGGATGGCCGTACATCCAGTGCCCGGCGGGGAGCGGTTCCGGATCGGTGGCGTCGATGTCGGCGCCGGCCACGATCCCGGCATCGAGCGCCCGGCGCAGTGCGCCGTCGTCGATGATCGGTCCCCGGGCCACGTTCACCAGATGTGCGCCCGGCTTCATGGCCGCGAACACGTCGTCGTCGAACAGTCCCCGGGTGGCCTCGGTGAGCGGCGCCACCAGCACGATGTGGTCAGCCTCGGACACCAACTCGTCGATGGAACCGACCATGGTCACGCCCTCGACCGGACTCGGCGCGTCGGTGTGGCGCAGCGCCACCACGTCCATACCGAAGGGCAGGGCCCGTCGGGCCACGGCCGTGCCGATGCCCCCCAGTCCGAGGAGGGCCAGTCGGGCACCGTGCAGCGAACCGAGTGGTCGGGGCGGGATGTTCCAGCGGGCCGGTGGTTCGGTGACGAACGACTCGGGCATGTGCTTGGCGAACGACAGGATGCAGGCCATGACCCATTCGGAGATGGGCACGGCGCTGAGTCCACGCGAGTTGGTGAGCACGATCCCGTCACCGAGGACCTCGAGCGGGAACATGTCGATCCCGGTGCCGATGAGGTGCACCCATTCGACGCCACGACCCAGTGCTTCGCGCAGCGTGGGCACCGAGGTGGGCGTGGTCAGCAGCACCTGCCCGCGCGCGTCGGGGTCGAGTTCGCCGTCCATCGGGATGGGCACCACCTCGACGCGGCCCTCGAGTTCGGCCGGCAACTGGATCGCTTCGAGACGACCCACATGGCTGAGGATGGTGAGTGTCCCGGTCACAGGGCCGGGAGCGTACCCGAGTCGATGGGCGCCGACCCGTGACGTCACGGCAACGGTCGCTGCCAACGAACCGATGAACGACGCACCCCACAACCTGTCCCCGGCGTGGTTCGCCGCCGCCGACGAACTGCTACGGAACGACGCCGGCCTGCGCGAGCGCACCCGCGGAGTGCACCTCGTGCTCCAGCAGACGGTGACCGACGATGACGGGTCGACCACCTGGCACGTTGTGCTCTCCGACGGCGCGGTCTCGTTGCACATGGGCCCGGCCGAGCAGGCCGAAGTGGCCTTCACCTGCGACCGGGCCACGGCCGACGCCGTGCGGAACGGCAGTGAGGATGCCGCCACCGCCTTCCTGTCGGGCCGGCTGCGCATGGAGGGAACGGTGGCCGCGCTCCTGGAGCACGCCTCGCTGTTCAGTGACCTCGACGACGTACTGGCGCCGCTGCGCTGACGTCGGTGAGGCCGGTCAGATCAGACCGAGGTCACGCACCGCATCACGCTCCTCGCCGAGTTCGGCGACCGATGCATCGATGCGACCACGGGAGAACTCGTCGATGTCGAGCCCCGGCACGATCGAGTAGGTGCCGCCCGCGCACGTGACCGGGAACGACGAGATGAGTCCCTCGGCCACGCCGTAGGAACCGTCGGACGGGATGGCCATCGACACCCAGTCGCCCGCCGGCGTGCCCAGCGCCCAGTTGCGCATGTGATCGATCGCGGCGTTGGCCGCCGAGGCCGCCGACGAGAGACCGCGGGCCTCGATGATGGCCGCACCGCGCTGCTGCACGGTGGGGATGAAGTCGTTCTCCAACCACGTCTGATCGTTCACCAGCGCCGCGGCGTTCTGGCCGTTCACCTCGGCGTGGAACAGGTCCGGGTACTGCGTGGCCGAGTGGTTGCCCCAGATCGTCATCTTCGTGATGTCGTTGACCGTGGTACCGGTCTTGGCCGCCAACTGCGCCATGGCCCGGTTGTGATCGAGACGGGTCATGGCCGTGAAGCGCTCGTTGGGGATGTTCGGAGCGTTGTTCATGGCGATCAGCGCGTTGGTGTTGGCCGGGTTGCCGACCACGAGGATCTTCACGTCGGCTGCGGCGTTGGCCGACAGCGCCTGGCCCTGGGGCTTGAAGATGCCGCCGTTGGCCTCCAGCAGGTCCTTGCGCTCCATCCCCTTCGAGCGAGGACGAGCGCCCACCAACAGGGCGTAGGACACGTCACCGAAGGCCACGTTGGGATCGTCGGTGCACACGATGTCGGTCAGCAGCGGGAAGGCGCAGTACTCGAGCTCCATGGCCACACCCCGCAGGGCGTCCATCGCCGGCGTGATGTCGAGGAGTTGCAGCACGACCGGCTGGTCGTCACCGAGCATCTGTCCACTGGCGATGCGGAACAGCAGGCTGTAGCCGATCTGACCGGCGGCTCCGGTGACGGCGACGCGGACGGGGCTCTTCACGGGGGGTCCTCCAGGGGGCGTGACGACGGACGCG
This sequence comes from Acidimicrobiia bacterium, assembly GCA_046093735.1. Lineage (GTDB taxonomy): Bacteria > Actinomycetota > Acidimicrobiia > Acidimicrobiales > Acidimicrobilacustridaceae > Acidimicrobilacustris. Next base: position 11,953 of record JBJTGD010000192.1, read on the forward strand.
CCGACACTAGACCCGCCCGCAGAAGGGGCGAAAAACGGCCCTCAGAGGGTGTTGTAGGGGAACTTCGCCCCGACACCACCGTCGACCACGATGGTCCGGCCCGTGATGTACGAGGACATGTCCGAGCTCAGGAACAACGCCGCAGACGCGATGTCGTAGGTGCCCCCCATGCGGCCGAGCGGGGTGTTGGCCGCGTTGGCGTCACGCTGCTCCTGGGTGAACACCGCATCCATGCGCGGGCTGAGGATCGTGCCCGGAGCGACCGCGTTGGCGCGCACGCCATGGGGTCCGAGTTCCTGCGCGAGCGACTGGACCCACGCCATGAGACCGGCCTTGGCTGCGCCGTAGCCCGCATGCATGGGGGCCGCGGTGTGACCGCTCACCGAGGCGATGAACACCATCGTGCCGCCCCCGGTCGTGACCATGTGACGGCCGACGGTCTGCGAGAGCAGGAAGGCGTGACGAAGGTTGATGTCGATCTCCCAATCGAACGTCTCGTCGGTCATGTCGAGGATCGATTCCCACTTGGCCATGCCGATGATGTCGACGAGTCCGTCGATGCGGCCATTGATCGCCGCCGTGGCATCGGCGAGTGACGTCGCGCCTTCACGCGTGGTGAGGTCGCCCGTCCACGGCACACCGCTCGGACCGATCTCGGCGGCGATCTCCTCGGCCCGACCGGGCTCGACATCGGCGCACACCACCGTCTTCGCCCCGGCCTGGGCCAGCGCGTGTGACGTCATGCGACCCATGCCGACGCCGGCACCGGCGACGACGAAGGTCCGTCCATCGACGCGCAGTCGCGCCAGGAAGTCGGGTACCGGGGACTGATCGCCGGTCGTCATGCCATCACCACTCCTCCATTGGGACGGAGCACCTGCCCCGTCACGAACCGCGAGGCATCGCTCGCCAGGTACAGCATGGCCCAGGACTGGTCCTCGGGTGTCCCGGTGACCGTCATGGGCGACTGGGCGGCGCGCTGGGCCAGCAGCGCGTCCCGGGCCACGTCATCCACCGACCCGTCGTCCTTGGTCCAGTTGCGCTGCACCATCGGTGTGTCGGTGAAGCCGGGGGCGATCGCATTGACGCGGATGTTGGACGGACCGAGCTCGACCGCCGCGCAGCGGGTGAGATGGGCGACGGCCGCCTTGGTCATGGCGTAGATCGACAGTGTCGGTGCCGGCATGTCACCACCGGCCGAGGACACGTTGATGATCGACCCACCGTTGGTCATGGCCCGACCGGCCGCGGCGATCCCCCAGTAGGTGCCCCACTGGTTCACCCGGGTGATGGCCTCGACGTCCTCGGGCCTGGCATCCACGATCATGCAGTTGCGGATGATCCCGGCCACGTTGCACCACACGTCGAGTCGACCGTGGGCGGTGATGGCGGCCTCGGCCAACGCATTCACGGCATCGCGATCGGACACATCGGTGGGCACGACGGTGGCGTGACCACCGGCGGCGGCCACCATCGCGGCCGTCTCGGCCAGTCCGCCCTCACCCACATCGGCGAGGAGCACATCGGCGCCGGCCTCGGTGAAGGTGAGCGCGGCCTGGCGCCCGATGCCGCCGGCCGCGCCGGTGACGACGGCCACCCGACCCTTGAGCGAGAACTGGCGAGCCAGATGGTCGGAGAGCAGTGGTCGGTCGTCGGTTCCCGAGGTCATGTCGATGTCGTCCTCAGCGCGTCCCGGACTCGTGGAGCAGATCGAGCGTCATGGTGTCCCCCCGGCCACGCTGGACCGATTTCGCAATAACGAAGGATTCTTCGCTATGGTGCGGCCACCGTAGGACGAACGTCACACCCGGTCAACCGCGCCGGGTGCACGACGACGGAAGGAGGACCATGGCCCGCCCCGCACCGGCCGCATCACGGGCCGTCCAGATCCTCGACCTGCTGGTCACCCACCCCGCCGAGCGGTTCACCCTCACCGAACTGGTGCGACGAACGGGGATGAGTCTCGGTTCGGCCCACGCCGTGCTGGCCGTGCTGGAACGCAGCGGCCACGTGCGCCGCCATCCGGTCACCAAGGCCTACACCCTCGGCCCGGCGCTGGTGGTGGCCGGCGTGGTCGCCCTCGAGCACCATCCGGGCATCGAGGCCGCCCGACGCGCCCTCGTGCCCCTGGCCGAGGACCTCGGCGTGGGCACGGTGCTCACCGCTCGCACCACCGACGAGATCATCTTCGTGGCCCGCGCCGGTCGCCACACCGCCAGCGGCCCGGATGTACGCGAGGGCGAGCGGGTGCCCTTCGTGCCGCCCTTCGGCACCGTGTTCCTGGCCTGGTCCGACGAGGACGAGATCGACCGTTGGTTGGCCCGGGCCTCGGCGCCGACCCCGGAGCTGGTCGAACGGGCCCGGGTGGCGCTGGCCACGGTGCGCCAGCGCGGCGCGGCAGTCACCTTCGGCACCGCCACCCAGCGGGCGTTGGGCGAACGCGCGCTCTCGCTCGCGGCCGAGCCCTCCCGTCACGACCTGCGCGAGGACGTGAACGTGCTCACCGCACTGTTGGCCACCGAGGACTATCCGCTGGTCGATCTCGCGGCACGCGGTCCGTTCGACATCGGCATGATCGCCGCACCGGTGTTCGACGCCGACGGCAACGTCATCGCCGCCATCTCGGCCTTCGGCTTCCCCGAACCATTGACGGCCGACGCCCTGACTCGGGCCCTCGAGCGCGTCGGCGCCGCCGGGGCGCGCGCCACACGCGAATCGCGGGGGCGGATGCCCGAGGCGGCGTCGGTCAGCCGGTGACGCGACGGACGAAGGCGGCGCACTCCTCCACGCCGGCCACCGCTTCCGGGAACGCCGGGTAGCTCATCATCCAGATGTGCGGCATCTCCGGGTACGCACTCCAGGTGACGTCGACTCCACAGTCCTCGGCCGCATCAACCAGAGCGCGGGCATCGTCGTAGAGCACCTCGGCCTCGCCCACCATGACCAGCATCGGCGGCGCACCACTCCAGTCACCCAGCACCGGGGAGGCCAGCGGATCGTTCGGATCGTGCTCACCGAGGTAGGCGGCACGGGCCTCCAGCGCCTGGGCCCGGGAGAAGAGCTTGTCCGCTTCGGCCCGGGTGTCGTAACTGGCGTTCTGCACGCGCAGGTCGACCCACGGCGACAGGCACACGATGCCGGCGGGCAGCACGCCATCGGCCAACGCGTGCAACGCCACCGATGCGGCCAGACCTCCTCCGGCCGAATCGCCGGCGATGACGATGCGATGCGCATCGAATCCATCGGCCAACAACGACTCCCACACGGCGAAGCAGTCGTCCACAGCGGCCGGGAACGGATGCTCCGGCGCCAGGCGGTAGTCGACGAGCAGCACCCGAGCCCCGAGCACCTTGGCCAGGTGCGAGCCGTGCGAGCGATAGGCCAGCGCCGACGCGATGCGGAAGCCTCCGCCGTGGAGGTAGACGACGATCGGCGCGTCGTGGGGCAGCACCGCCGGGCGGCATTCGATCCCGGACACACCGCCGCGCACGAAGGGGACGGCTTGGACCCCGTCGGCCAATGGCATCTGGGACATCGCCTCGTCGATGCGGCGACGTTGGGCGACGATGTCCTCGTCGGGCGGCGGAGCGGGTCGTTCGGCCATGGCGGCCTGGACGGCGTGGAACTCGGGACTGGCCATGCCCCGACACTACGACCCGGACACCGCCATCCAACTGTTCATCACGAACTTTCCTGACCGGTGTTGCCCAACCACGAGCGGTACAGCTCGGCGTAGCGGCCCCCGGCGGCGACCAGTTCGGTGTGGGACCCGTGTTCCACCAACCGGCCGGCATCGAACACCAGCACCAGATCGGCGTGCTCGGCGGTGGAGAGCCGATGGGCCACGCTCACCGTGGTGCGACCCTCGGCCAACCGCCGCAGGGCGTGGCCCAAGCGATGCTCGGTGCGGGGATCGACGGCACTGGTGGCCTCGTCGAGCACCAGCAACCCGGGATCGGCCAACTGGGCCCGGATCAGGGCCACCAGTTGCCGCTCCCCCACACTCAACGAGTCACCGCGCTCGCCCACCTCGGTGTCGAGACCCCGGGGCAGGCCGTCGATCCACTCCTCGAGATCGAGTTGGTGCACCGCGGCGCGCACCTCGGACTCGGTGGCCCCGATGCGGCCGAGGGCGAGGTTGGCGCCGAGTGTGGTGTCGAACATGAATCCCTCTTGAGGCACCAGTCGGACCCGGGAGCGCCGCGAGGCGGCATCGACCATGGTGAGCGGCACACCCCCGAGGGTGATCGATCCAGACACCGGATCGGCCAGACGCACCAGCAACTTGGCGAACGTGGTCTTGCCCGAACCGGTCTCACCCACCACCGCCACCGCCGCCCCCGCCGGGATGTCGATGGTGACGTCGTGCAGCACCGGCGGCCCGGTGCGGTAGCGGAAGTCGACGTGCTCGACGCCCACCGCCAGCGGACCCTCGGACAACGGACGACCGGCGCTGGGCTCGATCAGTTCCACCGGTCGGTCGAGCACGTCGTGCACCTTGGCCCAACCGGCGATGGCGGTCTGGGTCTGGTCGAGGATCTCACCGAGTTCCTGGATCGGACCGAGCAGCAACTGGGCCAGGAACACACAGGCCAGCAACGTGCCCGCATTCAGTCCCCAGGACTCGCCGAACCACACGCCGAGGAACACCACCGAGGTGATGGTGAGCGCACCGAAGGCATCGCCCAACGGGAGGAGCAGGGCGAACCAACGCGACGCCGCCACCTCGGACTCGTACTGCCGATCGATGGCACGGCCCAGACGGACCCTCGCCCGACGCTGCAATCCGTAGGCGCGGATGGGCGCCGCGCCCTGCACCGCTTCGGACACCTCGGTGAGCGTCGAACTCACCCGATCGCGCACACGCCCGTAGGCCAGCAACTGTCGACGTTGCATGAAGCGGTACATCGGGATGAGTGGCAGCGCGATCACCACGGTGACCACCGCCAGTTGCCAGGCGTAGATCGACATCACCGCCAACGTCCCCACCAGCACGACCCCGTCGACGATCCACGCCACCGCACCCCACTGGGTGAAGCGTGCGATCGTCTCGATGTCACTGGTGACCCGCGCCGTGAGTTCGCCGCGTCGACTGGATTCGTGCTCGGCCATCGTCAGTCGATGGACATGCGCGAAGGTCCGTACGCGCAGGTCGCGGATCATGGCCTCCGACGAGGTGATGAGTCGCAAGTAGGTGACGCGGGCCAGCAGCATCACGCTCACGATCACCGCGGCGGCGATGCCACACACGCCGAAGGTGAACACCGGTCGGAACCCCTCGTCGGCCAGCAGTCCACCGTTGATGACCTGCTGCACGAGGATCGGGATGGTCAGGCGTCCGATGGCACCGACCAGGGCGAACACCACGGTGAGACGCAGACTGCGACGCAGGTCCGGGCTCTCGCGCAGACCCCGACGCAGCACGGCGACCGCGCCGGCCCGTACCGAGCCCTCCCGGACCGCCTCCGTGGCTCGCCGCGCCGTGGCGTCGATGTCGGCCACGTCATCGAAGGCCGATGCGTGCTCCAGTTCGGCCAGTTCGAGATGGGCCTCGTCGGTGCTCACGACACGATCTCCGACTGCTCGATCTCCGACGGCTCGATCTCCGACGGCTCGAGGTCCGACGGCAGGGCGGCGGCCTCGGCGTAGGCCTGCACCAGATGGGCGTAGGCCGGATCGGACTCCAGAAGTTCGGCGTGCGTGCCCTGGGCCACGATGCGACCGCCGGACAGGAAGGCGACCCGGTCGGCCAGTTCGATGGTGGAGATGCGGTGGGCGACGATGAGGGTGGTCATGCCGATGGAGGTGCGCAGCCGCTCCAGGATCGACGCCTCGACCACCGGATCGACGGCACTGGTGGCATCGTCGAGCACGAGCACTCGTGGATCGCGCAACAGGGCCCGGGTCAGGGCCAGACGCTGACGCTGACCACCCGAGAGGGTGACACCGCGCTCACCGATCACGGTGTCCCACCCGGCTGGCAGTCGCTCGACGAAGACGTCGGCCTTGGCCACGGTGGCGGCACGCCGCAGGGTGGCGTCGTCGATGTCGGCGTCAAGCACGACGTTCTCGCGGATCGAGTCGGCGAACAGGAACGTCTCCTGGAACACCAACGCCACCGAGGAGCGCACCGACGTCGGATCGAGTCGACGCACGTCCACGCCGCCGAGGCGTACCACGCCGGCATCGGGATCGACCAGCCGCGGCAGCAGTTCGCACAGGGTCGACTTGCCCGACCCGGTGGCCCCGACCAGCGCCACCACTTGACCGGCGGGGATGTCGAGTGACAGATCGCGCAACACGGGCGGATCGTCACCGTGGGCGAACGTGATGTCCTCCAGTGACAGGGCCAGCGGCCCGGCCGGGAGATCACCGATCCGCAGTGGCCCGCCGCGGTCCTCCCGTTCGGCCGCCACCACCCGATCGAGACGCCGACTGACGACCGCGGCCCGGGGCAGTTCCTGCAGGAAGAAGCCGAAGATGCGCATGGGGAAGGCCAGCAGTCCGAACAACGCCGCGGCCTGCACGATCTGACCGGTGTTCAGACGGCCGATCGACACCTGCCACGAACCGACGACCAACAGCACCACGATCCCGAGGTTGGGCAACGCCTCGATCATCGGTTCGAAGCGGGCCCGGATGCGACCCAGTCCGATGCGGGCCTCGCGCAGACGGTCGGCGGACGCGGCCATGCGCTCGGCCTCCCTCGACTCGAGTCCGAGCGTCTTGACCGTCAACTCGCCGTCGAAGCTCTCGTGGGCGATCGAACTGACCTCGCCGACCCGTTGCTGCACCTCGCCCAACGGACGGCTGGCCCGCTCCGTGTACATCCGGTTGATCACGGCGAGACCGGGGAACAGGAACAGGGCGATCACCATCAACTGCCAGTCGACGAAGGCCAGGCTGATGATGGCGAACACGGTCATGGCGAACACGCCGATGCTGAACGGGAAGGGGTTGACCACCTCTGACGCAGCGACGATGTCGGCGTCGGCGTGGGCCAGCATCTCGCCGGTGGAATGACGACGATGATGCGACAGGGGAACCTCGAGGTAGGTGTCGGCCAACATGCGTCGCCAGTCGCGCTGCGAACGGTAGGTGAGGACCGCCGCCATGTAGCGCCGGAACATCACCG
>JBJTGD010000193.1:0-12288 GCA_046093735.1 Acidimicrobiia bacterium
CGCTCTCCGGTCGCAGGGTCGGGAAGAGGATGACCTCGCGGATGCTCTCCACCTGCGCCAGAAGCATGACGAGTCGATCGATGCCGATGCCGAGACCGCCGGCTGGAGGCATCCCGTACTCGAGCGCACGGATGTAATCGAGATCGACGTCTCCGGCCTCGGGATCACCGGCGGCCTTGCGGGCGGCATCGGCCCGGAAGCGTTCGAGTTGCTCGACCGGATCGTTCAGTTCGGAGTAGGCGTTGGCCAGTTCCCGACCGTCGACGATGACCTCGAAACGCTCCACGAGGTGGGGATCGTGACGATGGGGCTTGGCCAGCGGCGAGGTCTCCCTGGGATGATCGAGCACGATCGTCGGCTCCATGACCCGGGGTTCGACGAGTTCGTCGTACACCTCGTGAGTGCAGCGCCCGGCACCCCAGCCCTCCTGCCAGGCGAGGCCGAGCCGGTCGAGTACGGCGCGGGCGTCGGCGGTGGCCATACCGGGATGGATATCGACGCCGGCGACTTCACGGATCAGTTCGACCATCGTGATCCGGCGCCAGGGCGGGGCCAGATCGACCGTTCGGCCGCGCAACTCAAGCTGCGTCGAACCATTGGCCGCCATGGCCGAGGCAGACACGATCGTCTCCACCAGATCCATCATCTCGGTGTAGTCACCGAAGGCCTCGTAAGCCTCCAGCATCGTGAACTCCGGATTGTGGCGGGTGTCGACGCCTTCGTTGCGGAACACACGCCCGATCTCGAACACCCGGTCGAGTCCACCGACCAGGAGACGCTTGAGCGGAAGTTCCAGTGCGATGCGCAGATAGGTGGAGAGATCGAGAGCGTTGTAATGGGTGATGAACGGCCGAGCGGTGGCGCCGCCCTGCTGGAGGTTGAGGATCGGCGTCTCGACCTCCAGGAATCCGCGCTCTCGCAGCACGCGGCGTACGGCGTCGAGCGCGGCGAAGCGGACCTCGAACACGCGACGGGCGTCGGCGTTCACGGTCAGGTCGACGTAGCGCTGCCGGTACCGGGCGTCGACGTCGGCCAGGACCTTCCACTTGTCGGGCAGCGGACGAAGGGCCTTGCTCAGCAATTGCCAGGACGAGACCTTGATCGAGAGCTCGCCCTTCTTGGTGGCCATGACGGTGCCCTCCACACCGACCCAGTCACCGCGGTCGAGCGCGTTGAACTCGGCGAACGATTCCTTGCCCAGAACTCCGGCCGACACGAAGAGCTGGATCTCTCCCGATCGGTCGCGCAGTTGTCCGAAGGTGAGACGCCCCTGCTCCCGCTTGAGCATCAACCGACCGGCGAGTCGAACCTCCACCTCCGTCTCGGTGCCCGGTTCGAGGTCACCGTGGTCGGCCCGCACCGGTCCGATGTCGGAGGTCCGATCGAAACGATGGGGGTAGGGCTCGACACCAGCGGCCCGGAGGTCGGCAACCCGAGCGAGCCGCTGGGCGCGGATGTCGGCCCGCGTCTCGGCGCCGGTCTCGAGATCCTCAGGTGAGGAGTCCTCGGCGCTGCCGTCGACGTCGGGCGGTTCTGACTGGCTCACGGAGCTCCTCGGGTGATGGGCCGCGACCGGCCCGAGTCGCCCGGCGAGGGGCGGGGCGCCGAGGTGGCACCCCGCTCGGTTGGTCGGGCTGGCGGGATTCGAACCCACGACCTTCGGTCCCCCAGACCGACGCGCTAACCAAGCTGCGCCACAGCCCGTGAAGTCGTCACCCTAGTCAACGGCCGCCGGAGGGCCGAATCCCACCGGTCCCGAACGGGGTCGCCGACGACGGGTCGAGGGACCGGTACCGCTCAGGATGGAACCGACGGGTGCGCCACCAGTACTCGATGGTCGTGCCGGGCCAGATCGCATCGATCCGACCCTGCGCGTCCTGGTACCAACTGTCGCAACCCGAGGCCCACACAGTGCCGCGTAGGCGCCGACGCCGTTCGGTCCGGTCCGCATGTTCCACCTCGGCCCGCACCTCGAGGGCCCGTCCGCCGGTGCGCCGGGAGTGTTCGAGCGCGCCATCGATGAAACGCAACTGCGACTCGATCATGAACACCATCGAGTTGTGTCCCAGGCCGGTGCCGGGACCGATGAGGAACCACAGGTTCGGGAATCCCGTCACCGCCATGCCCAGATCGCTGACGGCACCGTCGGACCAGTGGTCGCGCAGGTCGATGCCATCACGCCCGATCACCGTCATGGGCGCCGGGAAGGAACTGGCCGCGAACCCGGTGGCGAGGACCACCACGTCCACCTCGTGCCGTCGACCGTCGACGGTGACGATGCCGTCCGTCTCGACCCGATCGATCGGTTCGGTCACCAACGTCACGTCGTCGCGACGGAGGGTGGCGTACCAGTCACTGGAAATGAGGATGCGCTTGCACCCCGGCTCATAGGTGGGCACCAACGACTCGGCAGCATCCGCATCCTCGGTGAAGGATGCGACGATGAGCGCGCGCGCCTCGGTCCTCACGCGCTCGCGGAACTTCTGCGCCAGCGATCCACGGCCGATGAACGCCACCACCAGCAGCTCCTGACGGACGTACACACGCCAGCGTTGCAGTCGCTGGAGGAGGGGTACGGTCCGGAACAGTCGGCGACGCCACGGCGGAGTCGGTGGATCCTCACGGGGCAGGACCCACGGCGGCGTCCGCTGGAACACCGTCAACGAGGCGCCCTCGTCGACGATGGCCGGGACGAGTTGGATGGCCGAGGCTCCCGTGCCGATCACCGCCACGCGTGCACCGGCGACGGTGCCCGAATGGTCCCACCGAGCGGAGTGGAAGACGGGACCGGCGAACGAGTCGAGACCCTCGATGTCGGGATCGCTCGGTTGACTCAGTGGTCCGGTGGCGCTGATCACACTGCGCGCCTCCACCACGCGTCCATCGGTCGCCGACACCGACCATCGCTGGGCCCGGTCGTCCCAGCGGAGCTCGGCGACCTCGAACCCGAAGACGATGTCGTCACGCAGCCCGAAGTCGTCGGTGACCTTCTCGAGATAGTCGCGGATCTCCGGCTGGCTGGGGTACCGACGGGACCACTCCGGATTGGGGGCGAAGGAGAACGAGTAGAGGGCGCTGGGGATGTCACAGGCACAACCCGGATAGGTGTTGTCCCTCCACGTGCCGCCCACCGACTCGGATCGTTCGAGCAGGACGAACGAGTGGATTCCCCGTCGTCGGGCCATCCGCCCGGCGGCCAACCCACCGAAGCCGGTCCCGATGATGGCCAGTTCGACGCTCGTCACCCGAGCAGCCACTGCAGCCCCTGCACCGCTCGCCAACCCAGATAGAGCCCGGCAGCCACGACCAGTATCCAGAAGTGCCATGGCACCTTGCCGGTGACCGGTGGCTCACCGATCAAGCGCCCGCACGTCGGGCAGGTGCCATCAGGAGGGAGGGAGTTCGGACTCCAGAACTTGGCGCAGTCCTCACACCACGGCACGCGTCATCCCCGGGTGTGGCGCAGCAGCTCGTTGACGTTCGACGGTGCGACGCCCTCGCGTTCGCCCCGAGCGTGGGCTCGCATGAGGGCGATCCGGGGTCCGAGGGTCTCGGGCGACCAGTCGGCGAGTTCGGCTTTACTGTCGAGATCCTTGGTCGGTCGACCGAGCTGCTCGAGGAGTTCGAGGCTGTAGGTGATGCGTCCGGTGAGCACCTCGGGGTCGGCCGTGGCCAGCGCCAACGCTGCTTCGGCCATCGTCTCCAGCGGTTCGAACAGAGCCGGATCGAGGTTGGAGTGGGTGATGAGCACCTCGGTGGCGGCGGCGGCCTGCGGCGCGAGCGTGTTGACGGCGATGCCGTCGGGTTGGACCTCCACCGCCAGACTGGCCGTCCACCGGTCGAGGAACGCCTTGGTGCCGCCGTAGATGGTCCCCATGCGCGCCGGGTTTGTGTTGGGGAAGGGTGGCCCCTCGGGCGGTATGGCAGTGGCCGACGACAGATTGATGATCCATCCCTCGCCCCGATCGCGCATCCCGGGCAGCACTCGCCGGATAAGCCGCCACGGCACGTGGACGTTGAGTTGCAACACCGTGGCGATCTGCTGATCGGTCCAGTCCATGAACGGACGGAACCCGCCACCGGCCACGTTGTTGACGAGGATGTCGATCGCCCCCAGCGACTTCTCGACCGTGTCCACCAGGCCGTCGAGGTCGGCGTCGGGATCGGCGAGATCGAACGGAACCACCAGCACCTGCCCGCCCAGCGCGCGCAGTTCCTCACCCGCCTCGTCCAACGTGCCGAGATCGGCCATCGACGCGGCGGGACGCGAACAGATGGCCACCGACGCTCCCTCGGCGGCCAGACGATGGGCGATGGCTCGCCCGATACCCCGACTGGCGCCCGTGACCAGCGCGACTCGGCCAGTGCACTCCCCCATATCAGTCCCTCTTCCTCACGCGCATCTTGATGGGTGTGGCCCCCATGTCGAAGGCCTCCCGCAACGATCGTTCGAGATACCGAAGGTACGCCGGAGGGATCTCCTTGTTGGCGAACAGCGTGAAGGTGGGTGGATCCGTGGCGCCCTGGGTGGCGTAGAGCACCCGGGCTCCATGCGGACCCGGTTGCGCGGCCTGTGCGGCACGCAGCACCTGGTTCACCTTCCGGGTCGGCACCCGACGGTGGTAGTCCTCGATCGTGCCCGACAGGACGGGGAGCAGTCGGTGGACGCCCTTGCCCGACAGCGCACTGATCTTGAGTACCGGCGACGACCCGATGAAGTGCAGTCGCTGCGACATCTGGTACTCGAGTTCCCGACGAGCCTCGTCGTCCAGAAGTTCCCACTTGTTGAGCAGCACCACGACCGGACAACCGGCGGCGTCGATCCGCTCGGCCAGACGCTGGTCCTGAGCGGTCACACCGATGGTGGAGTCGATGACGAGCAGCGCGACATCCGAGCGATCGATGGCCTGAACGGCTCGCACGATCGAGTAGTACTCGGTGCCCTCGTCGACCTTCGACCGGCGCCGCATGCCAGCGGTGTCGACGAACCGGATCGGCCCCTCGTCGGTCTCGACGATCGTGTCGACCGCATCGCGTGTCGTGCCGGGCATGTCGTGGACCACCGAGCGCTCGTCGCCGATGAGACGGTTGAACAGCGTCGACTTGCCCACGTTCGGACGTCCGACGATGGCCACCGAGAAGATGCGCTCGTCGTCCTCCGGCGGCTCATCGACCTCGGCCACCGGTGGCAACACCTCGACGAGCGACTCGAGCAGATCTCCGGTGTTGCGACCGTGAAGGGCGCTGACCGGGTACGGATCACCCACCCCGAGACCGAGCAGATCCCAGACCAACGCGTCACGTCCGTTGTCGTCGGCCTTGTTGGCCACCAGGAGCACCGGACGGCCCGTTCGTCGCAGCAGTTGGGCCACGCGATCGTCCTCCTCGGTGATGCCCACGGTCACGTCGACCACGAACAGCACTGCATCGGCCTCGGCGCTGGCCTTCTCGCTCTGCCGCGACACCTTCTCGTCGAGTTCGTCGCCGCCGGGCATCCATCCGCCCGTGTCCACCAATCGGAACTCGCGGCCCTGCCACTCGGCCACGACCTCCTTGCGGTCGCGGGTCACTCCCGGTCGTTCCTCGACGATGGCCTCCCGGCGACCGACGATGCGGTTGAACAACGTCGACTTCCCGACGTTCGGTCGCCCCACGACGGCCACCACAGGGAGCTCCTCGGTCGTCATCATCGCTCCAGTACGGATCGCAAGGCGATGCCATCGGTGGGGATGATCTCCACCGGACGCGGGAGATCCTCCGGTGCGACTCCATCGAGGAAACGGCCTTGCGACAGACAGACGTCGGGGAGGAGGTAGCGATGGCCGACCGGCTGCTCGTGCAGCACTCGCGACAGGTCCTCCCCGGTGAGCAGTCCGGCGACACCGGTGTTCCCCCCGAAGAAACGGTTCTCCACCGCCACCACGCGCACGTCGTCACGATCCAGTGTTGCGACGAGTGGCTCGAGCACCCGTGCGCCGTAGACGCCGGTGAGGATGGCAATGGGGGCGGTGCTCGCCGGCTCGGTCGTCGTCTGCGCTCGTGGTGCCCGGTAGCCCTCGGCGGGCGCCCCGTCGACCCACGCGAAGAACCCCGTGGCCACGCCGGTCGGCCGATCGACCTCGCCCAGGAACTCCCGCTCGAAGGTCCGGGCCATACCCACGCCGTCCTCGTGCATGGCGAAGTCCTCGTAGGCGCTGACCTCCGGAAAGGGCCGAGCGGCCATCAGGTAGTACTCGTCGGCTGCGAACACCACGCGCCGTCCCGCCACGGCGAGGAAGATCTCCTGCCAGTCCTCGACGGCATCGATCACCGAAGCCGCCTCCGACGGGGTGTGGGGCCGCATGGTCGGCTCGGTGTTGTAGCGACTCACGCCCAGCGGCACGACACACACCGAGGACAGCTCCGGAAACTCGTCGAGGATCCCGGCGAGGGTGTCGTCGAGCACCGCACCGTCATTGCGATCCGGACACACCACGATCTGGCCGTGCACATCGATGCCGTGATCGAGCAGGGCACGGAGCCAGCGCAGACTCATGCCACCACGTCGATTGCGCAGCATCTCGGCCCGCACTGCCCGGTCGGTGGCGTGGATCGACACGTTCAACGGCGAGATCCCCTCGGCCACCACGCGCTCGAGATCGGCCTCGGTGAAGCGGGTGAGCGTGGTGAAGTTGCCGTAGAGGAACGACAAGCGCCAGTCGTCGTCCTTCACGTACAGGCTCGGACGGAGACCGGTCGGGAGCTGGTGGATGAAACAGAACTCGCAGTGGTTGTCGCAGGTGCGCACCTGATCGAACAGGGCGGAGTCCACCTCCACGCCGAGCGGCACGCCTTCGGGCTTGGCCACCGTCACCTGGAACTCGAGACCGCCCCGGGCCACGTCGAGCACGGGATCGGCGGCATCGACGAGGAGTCGGTAGGCGATCACATCGCGGGGCGACTCACCGTCGATCCGCACCAGCAGGTCACCGACCTCGAGTCCGGCGCCGGCGGCCGGGGAACTCTCCGCGACGCGGACGACCCTCGGAGCGGACATTCGGCGAAGCGTAGTGCCGGTAGCCTCCCGGACCATGGTCGACAAGGTCCTGTTGGCAGCGCCCCGGGGCTTCTGTGCCGGTGTGGAGATGGCCATCAAGGCGCTGGCCTGGATGGTGCGCTCGTTCGAACCGCCCGTCTACTGCTACCACGAGATCGTCCACAACCAGCGGGTCGTCCAGCGCTTCCGTGACCTCGGCGTGGTGTTCGTGGATGACATCGCCGAGGTGCCCGCCGGAGCGCCGGTGATGCTCTCCGCCCATGGATCGGCCCCGGAGGTGGTGGCCGCCGCCCAGGCCGCCGGCGGCTTCGTGGTCGACGCCGTCTGTCCTCTCGTCACCAAGGTCCATCACGAGGTGAAGGTCCGCGCCGCCAAGGGCTACCGGATCGTCTATGTCGGTCACGAGGGACACGAGGAGGCGGTCGGCACGATGGCCGTGGCCCCCGAAGCGATCTCCCGAGTGGAGAACGTCGAGGACGTTGCCGCGCTCCCCCGCTTCTCCGAGCCGGTGGCCCTGCTGGCGCAGACCACCCTCAGCCATCGCGACTGGTCCGACGTGCCCGACGCCACCCGTGAGCGGTTCCCCGACATGTGGGTTCCCGGTCGGTCGGATCTGTGCTTCGCCACCACCAATCGTCAGTCGGCCCTCATGGAGATCGCGCCGCAGTGCTATGCCATGGGCGTCATCGGGTCGGCCAACTCGTCGAACACACGAGCGCTCGACAGCCTCGCCCGCCAAGCCGGGTGCGCTCGGGTCCACCGGGTCAACGGAGCCGAGGAGGTCCCCGAAGACCTCACCGGCGTGGTCGGCGTGACCGCCGGCGCCTCGGCCCCCGAGGAACTGGTGGAGGCCGTCATCGCCCGACTGAACCCCCGCGACGGGGTGACCGAGGTTCGGGTGACCGAGGAGGACGAGTACTTCCCTCCCCCTCGCCACATCCGGGATCTGGTGGCCACCGTCGACGGCGCCGCCCGCCTGTTGCTGGGCGGACCGACCTCGGGCGCCGCGGCGGTCGACGATCGGTCATTGCACGCCAGCGACGTGCTGGCCTCACTGGCCTGACCGGGCGCCCACCGGCGGCCCGGGTCGGGCAGACTGTGCCCATGACCGCCTCCTTCACCCGCATGGACGAGTCCACCGAGGCCCAGTGGCGCCACATCACCGAGCAGCACTTCGTGAACCAGGATCGCATCGGCGACCGGTTCCTCATGTTGCTCGAGTCGTTGGGCGAGATCACCGATGGCTTCAGCACCGACCAGTTGACCCACTGCCTGCAGACGGCCACGTTGGCCGAACGTGCGGGAGCCGACGACGAGGTGATCTTCGCCTCGTTGCTGCATGACGTGGGCAAGTCGGTGACGGTGGCCAATCACGGACCGATCGCCGCCGAGATGATCCGTCCGTTCGTGCGCGAGGACGTGTACCTGATGATCAAAGTGCATCAGGACTTCCAGGGTCGCCACTACTACCAGTACCTCGGCATGGATCCCGATGCCCGCGAGAAGCATCGCGACACACTCACCGCCGAGCAGTTCGAACTCGCCGCCCGGTTCGCCGACGAGTGGGATCAGGTCGCCTTCGATCCCGACTACGACACGCTCCCGCTGTCGCATTTCGAACCGCTCATCCGGCGCCTCACGACGCTCTGAGCGGTCAGACCCGCTGGCGTCCTAAAGGCCCCGCTGGTCCTCCACCAGACCCAGCAGCACCTGCGCGGCATCGAGATAGGTCTTCTCGTTGATGAAGGCGTGCTGCGTGCCGGTGTAGACGTCGCGGAAGGCTCGTTCCAGCCGACTCCCGTTCCTGATCGCCGTGGTGCCCGCGGCCAGGTGCGCCCACTGGGCCACCTCACGGCAGGCCTCGGTGGCGTAGGTGGCGGCGACGCGCATGTCGGCCCGTTGACGGGGTGTCACGTCGTGACCGGCGGCGACGGAGCGCTCCACCTCGTCGAAGGTGTCGCGCACGAGACGATCGGCGGCGCGCCACATCCCGAGGTGGTGGGCGTAGTTGCGTTGGAACGAGGGACGCTGCGCCAGAGGCGCCAGATCGCCCATGCGGACCTTCTCCATGGCCAGGGCGGCGACATCGGTCAACATCCCCCGCGCCACTCCGAGGATCCAGGCGGCGTGTCCCGCTGCGGTGATGGCCATGAGTCCCATGCGGAACACGGCCGACTCTCCCCGATGCGGTTGACGATCGAACAGTCCGAAGATCCGATGATCGGGCACGAACACGTCGTGCACTTCGTAATCGAACGAACCGGTGCCGCGCAGTCCCTGCACGTGCCAACCGTCGGTGAAGACAATCTGCTCGCGCGGGAGCACGGCGGCCAGCAGACGGATGTCACCGGCCTCGTCGAACTCCAACTCGCCGTCGCTGAAGGGGAGGAAGCCGGCGCACACGAACTGGGAGTGGCCGGTGCCCGATCCGAAGTTCCACGCGCCTCTGATGCAATAGCCACCATCGACGCGTTCACCCCGACCGTTGGGGGCGAACTGCCCGCCCATGGTCACCCGGTCGGTCGAGCCGAAGGTCTCGGCGAATCCCTCGTCGGGCAGGTAAGCGGCCACGGCCGCGGCCGACGGAAGGTTGGCGATGCCGATCCATCCGAACGAACCGTCGAGTTCGGCCATCCGCTCCCATGTGTCGATCATCTCGACGAACGTGGGCTCGCTACCTCCGGCCGCCGCGGGATTGAACAGCCGCATGAGACCCGTCTCCCACATCTGTTCGACGATGGGAGCAGTGAGGGTGCGATTCGCCTCCGACGCATCGGCCTCGGCGGTCACCACCGCCGCCATGCGTTCCACCAGTTCCACGCCTGCCGGTCTCGGTGCCACGTCGCTCCCCCT
The DNA here is from genome assembly GCA_046093735.1 of Acidimicrobiia bacterium. GTDB lineage: Bacteria > Actinomycetota > Acidimicrobiia > Acidimicrobiales > Acidimicrobilacustridaceae > Acidimicrobilacustris. The sequence continues at coordinate 9,890 of JBJTGD010000193.1, forward strand.
GTTCGCTGGTAGTCCATTCTCGCCCATGGGCGCACCGACGACGAACACGCGCTCCTCAGGGCGACGACGGTTCCGGTGCGTCGTGCTGGTTGGGTCGTCCGGCGAGGACCTGGGCCTCGTCGTAGAGGTCCTGGATGGCATCGGACAGGCGGGCGGTGAGGTCCCGGACCGCCGACCGGGGAACCCGGCCGCTGTCGGTGCGGGGCGGCGGCTCGATGGGAGTGCCGATGACGATGGCCATCTTCACGGGTCGCACCATCCGGCTGCCCTTGGGCATGGCCGACTCGGTCCCGCCGAGCCCCACGGGGATGATCGGGACACCGGTGCGGCAGGCCACATAGGCCGGTCCGTCGAACAAGGGGTGGATCCGGGCGCCCGTCTGCCGCGTGCCCTCGGGGAACATCACCAGAGGCTCACCCCGCTCGACCACGGTCAGGGCAACCTTGAGCGCCTCGCGGTCGGCACTCCCCCGCTGCACGGGGAAACCGTCCACCGAGGTGAGGAACCAACCGAGCGCCCGGTTGGTCCACATCTTTTCGGCGCCCATGTAGCGCATGCGCCGGTAGGTGGCGGCACCCAGAACTGGAGTGTCGAGGTAGGAGCGATGGATGGGGGCGATGATGAACGGCCCGCGCTTGGGGATGTTGCTCCGGCCGTGGATCTCGAGCCGGAAGTACACGCGGCACACCATCTCGATGAGGAACCGGATGACGTAGTACATCGTCCGTTGGTCGCGGCTCATCTCCTCGCCGCTCTCGTGTCCATCGGGGATGTGCAGTGGACGTCGACTCACCCGAGATGCTCCATGATGCGATCAACGATCTCGTCGACGGACAGATCCGAGGTGTCGATCACCACCGCATCGTCGGCGGTTCGCAACGGGTCGGCGCTGCGACCGGCGTCGAGCGCGTCACGGCGGGCCAGTTCGGTGGCCACGGTCTCGTACGACAGGTCGGCCACCTCCTTGGACCGGCGGGCCGCTCGCACCTCCGGCGACGCGTCGAGGTACACCTTGAGCCGCGCATCGGGGAACACCACCGTGCCGATGTCGCGACCTTCCATCACGCCACCGCCGTGGAGCACGGCCCACTGCCGTTGACGGGCTCGCATCTCCTCCCGGACGGCGGGATTGGCCGCCACGATGCTGACGGCCCGGGTTACCTCGGGCCCTCGGATCTCGATGGTGGCATCGACGCCATCGACCACCACACGTCCCTCGGGCGAGATCGACAACTCCATGTTGCGGGCCAGATTGGCCACGACGTCGGCATCGTCGGGCGCCACGTTGCCGTGCAATGCGGCGAAGGCCACCGACCGGTACATGGCTCCGGTGTCGAGGTACCCGAGCCCGCACCGCTGGGCGACGGCACGCGCCACGGTCGACTTTCCGGACCCGGCGGGTCCGTCGATGGCGATCACCTGCACCTGTCGTCCCTCCGGTCGCAGCGATTCCAACACGTCGAAGTATGTCGGAAAGGTCTTGGCCACGCAGCCGGGATCATCGAGGACCACTCCGGGTAGACGCAGTCCGATGAGCGCCATGCTCATGGCCATCCGATGGTCGTCCCACGTGTGGACCAGTGCGCCGCGCCGCGGGCCGGGCTCGATGTACAACCCGTCGGGCTCCTCGATCACCGCCATTCCCAACGCCGAGAGTTCGGCGACCAACCCGCCGATGCGGTCGGTCTCCTTGGCCCGGATGAATCCGATACCGCGCAACCTCGTCGGCGAGTCGGCGAACGCAGCGACGGCCGCCAGTGTCTGAGCCGTATCGGAGATGTCGGACATGTCGACGTCGATCCCGTGCAGGTCCCCGCCGACGACGGTCGTCGCCGACGGAGTGGACGACACCGTTGCGCCCATGCGGGCGAGGACATCGACGAAGGCGAGATCGCCCTGGATCGAGTCCGAGCCGAGACCGTCGACGGTGACCCGACCACCGGTGATGGCGGCCGCGGCGAAGAAGTAGGAAGCGCCGCTGGCATCGGGTTCGATGTCGAACTCCGAGCTGCGGTAGCGCCCGGGCGTCACGACCCAGGTGCGATCGTCGACCCTGTCCACTTCGGCCCCGAACCGACGCATGACCGACACCGTCATGTCGAGATAGGGACGCGACACGAGTTCGCCGTCGACGGTCAGTCGCAAGCCGTGGGGAAGACAGACCGCGGCGATGAGCAGACCGGAGGCGAACTGACTCGACTCCTCCCCCGGGATGTGGAGCTCGGGCATCGATCCGTCGCCCGGTTCGCCCGATTCACCCGGAGTCACCGTGAAGGGCAGACGACCGAGCTCTCCGCCCTCGACGACCTCGGCTCCCAGCGCCCGCAGGGCATCGATGGTGGGTCCCATCGGGCGGCGTCGCATGGACGGGTCGGCATCGAGGGTGACGGGCCCGGCGG
>JBJTGD010000194.1:0-11379 GCA_046093735.1 Acidimicrobiia bacterium
GGAGGGCTCCGGTAGCCTCGCTCGCCATGGAGTTCCGTCGCATCACCTCACTGCCGCCGTACGTCTTCACGATCATCGACTCGTTGAAGATCGAGGCCCGGCGAGCCGGTGAGGACGTGATCGATCTCGGGTTCGGCAACCCGGACCTGCCCTCGCCCGACATCGCCGTCGAGAAGTTGGCCGAGGCGGCCCGCAATGCGCGCAACCACCGGTACTCGGCCAGTCGCGGGATCCCCAAGCTGCGGGAGGCGATGGCCGGCTATTACGAGCGTCGGTTCGGGGTCACGCTCGATCCGGACACCGAGATCATCAACACGATCGGGGCCAAGGAGGGCTTCTCCCACCTGATGTGGACGCTCCTCCAGCCCGGCGATGCCGCCCTGGTGCCGTCCCCGTCGTACCCGATCCACATCTACGGGCCGCTGTTCGCCGGCGCCGACATCCGCGAGGTACCACTCGGCACGGGTCAGGACTTCTTCGACAACCTGCGCGAGCAGTGGGAGTACTCGTGGCCCAAGCCGCGGGTGATCGTGATGTCCTTCCCCCACAACCCGACCACCACCTGTGTCGACCTCGACTTCATGCAGAAGGTGGTCGACTTCGCCCGCGAGCGTGATGTGGTGGTCGTGCACGACAACGCCTACGCCGATGTGGGCTTCGATGGCTATCAGCCGCCGTCGATCCTGCAGGCCGAGGGTGGCAAGGAGGTGGCCGTCGAGCTCTACTCGATGACCAAATCGTTCTCCATGGCGGGCTGGCGAGTGGCGTTCATGCTCGGCCGTTCCGATGTCATCGCCGCACTGGCCAAGTTCAAGAGTTACCTCGACTACGGCACGTTCCAGCCGATCCAGATCGCGGCGACGGTGACCCTCAACGAGGCCTACGACTTCCCCAAGGAGGTCAACGAGATCTACCAGTCCCGACGCGATGCACTGTGCAGCGGGCTGCAGCGGATCGGCTGGGAGATCGAGCCGCCCAAGGGGACGATGTTCGTGTGGGCGCCGATCCCCGAGAAGTACTCCGACATGGGATCCATCGAGTTCGCGTCGTATCTGGTGAAGGAGGCGCATGTCGCCACCTCGCCGGGCGTGGGATTCGGTCCCGGTGGTGACCGGCACGTGCGGTTCGCCCTGATCGAGAACGAGCAGCGCACCCAACAGGCAGTGCGGAACCTGCGCCGAGCGCTGACCCGACTCGAGGGCTGATCGTCTTCAGATCGACCGGGATCGGAAACACGGAGTTCACGATCCGTCCGTAGCGTGTCGTCCATGGAACCGACCGTCGAGCAGCAGAGCGCGGCGACTACGACGGACACGACGGCTGTGTCGAGTGCCCCGAGGCCCGACTGGGTGGTGCGGGTGTGGATGGATGACCGTCCCGGCGCGCTCGGTGCTCTGGCTGCCCGAATCGGCGCGGTGGGCGGCAATCTCGTCGGCATCGAGATCCTCGAGCGCGGCGCCGGTCGCGTGATCGACGAACTGGTGGTGTCGCTCGACGACCCGAGCCTGCTGGACCTGTTGGTCAGCGAGATGCAGCAGGTCGACGGAGTCGACGTGGAGAGCATCCGAGCGGTGGATGGCATCGCGCATGACCGCCATGGTGATCTGCTCGAACTGGCGGCTGTGGTCGTCGACAGTCCGACGGTGCCGGCGGTCCTCCGGGCGCTGTGCGACGGGGTGCGCGAGTCGTTCCGGGCCTCATGGGTGGCGGTGGTCGATCCGGCCGCCGGTGTCCTGGGGGGAGCGGGCGAACGCCCGGCCGACGCGTGGATCCTCGCCTTCGTGGAGGGGTGCCGACACGCTCCCGAGCCGGCAGCGGTGGACGCGGGCACCTGCGTGTTCGTGCTGGAACCGACCCCGTTCGAACTGGTGGTCGACCGCGCCGGCGAGCCACTGCGCGACCGCGAACTGCGGTGGCTGGAATCGCTCGGTCGGGTGGCGGGCGCGGCGTTGCGCACCCGCTGACCGGTGGCTCGTCGATCTTCGAACGACCGGAGTCGTCAGTTGGTGGTCCCCCGTGCGCGTCCCACTGCTCGCAACCAACGCGAGTGCAGCTCTTCGATGTGGGTGCGGTCGTCGGCGGGTTCGGCATGGTGCTCGCACTGCCAGTTGGCGACGATGTCGTCGGGCGAGTCCCACATGCCCTCGGCCAGTCCGGCCAGGTAGGCCGCGCCGAGCGCCGTCGTCTCGGCCACGACCGGTCGCTGCACGGGCACCCCGAGTTGGTCGGCCTGCAGCTGCAGGACGAGATCGCTGGCGCCGCCGCCGTCGGCCCGCAGGGAGGCCACCGCCCGACCCGAGCCGGCGCTCATGGCATCAACGACGTCACGGGTCTGCAGGGCGATCGACTCGACGGTGGCGCGGGCCAGATGCGCAGCCGTCGTGCCTCGGGTGATGCCCAGCACCGCGCCGCGCGCGTGCGGATCCCACCACGGGCTGCCCAGTCCGGTGAAGGCGGGCACCATCACGACCCCACCCGAATCGGGCACCGACGCCGCCAGCGCATTCACCTCGGCCGATCGTTCGATGATGCCGAGGCCGTCGCGCAACCACTGCACGGCCGCGCCGGTGACGAACACCGAGCCTTCGTAGGCGTAGGTCATCGGCCGGTCGGGGAGCGACCAGGCGATCGTGGTGAGCAGTCCGTCGACCGGAGGCGGGATGTGCTCACCCACGTTCATGAGTACGAAAGCGCCCGTCCCGCAGGTCACCTTGGTGTCGCCAGGGGCGAAGCAGGCCTGTCCGAACAATGACGCCTGTTGGTCACCGGCGATGCCACTGATGGGGATCCCGGCACCCAGCGGGCATGAGGACGATGTCAGTCCGACTCGACCACAGGATCGGACCACTTCGGGGAGCACGTGCATCGGCACGCCGAGCAGGTCGCACATGGCCGCCGACCACGAGCCCGTGGCGATGTCGAGCAGCATCGTGCGACTGGCGTTCGACACATCGGTGACGTGGACCGCACCGTCGGTGAGTCGCCACACGACCCAGGAGTCGATGGTGCCGAGGGCCACCGAACGATCCATCGGCACCCCGCCTTCGGTGAACAGCCATGCCGCCTTCGTGCCCGAGAAGTAGGGATCGAGCACGAGTCCGGTGGTGGCGCGCACCTCGCTCAGCGCGCCTTCCGCCTCGAGGCGTTCGCACGTCTCGGTCGTGCGTCGGTCCTGCCACACGATCGCCCGGTGCAGTGGCCGACCCGTGGCCCGGTCCCAGGCCACGATCGTCTCGCGTTGATCGGTGATGCCGATGGCGGCGATGCGATGACCGTCGAGAGTGGCCGCCAACTCGGCACACACGGCGTCGAGGGCCTCGCCGATCTCGTCGGTGTCGTGCTCGACCCATCCGGGGGCGGGGAAGTGCTGGGGGAACTCCCGGTAGGCCGACGCCACGGTGAGTCCGTCGTGGCCGAAGGCGATGGCCCGCACGCCGGTGGTGCCGGCGTCGAGGGCGACGACGACGTTCATGGTCCCGGAACCACGGGGTCGGTGGCGGGAGGGCAGACTGCATTCATGGCCATCGATTTCAGTCTGTCACCCGAACTCACCGAGATCCGCGGGCGCGTGCGGGCGTTCATCGCCGATGTCGTGGCACCCACCGAGGCTCGGCCTCCAGCCGAGCGGATCGCCGAGACCGATCGACGCGCCTACGTCGCTGAGCTGGTGGCGCTGCGCGGTCAGGCCCGCGAGCTCGGATTGTGGCTGCCGCACATGCCGCCGGAATGGGGTGGCATGGGTCTTGGACACGTGGAGTTGGCGATGGTGCAGGCCGAGGCGGCCCGCACGCGCCTCGGTCCGTGGGTGCTCAACTGTCAGGCCCCCGACGAGGGGAACATGCACACGTTGTTGCACTGGGGCACCGACGAGCAGAAGGAGCGCTGGCTGCGACCGCTGTGCGAGGGACGCGTGTGGTCGTGCTTCGCCATGACCGAACCCGAAGTGGCCGGATCCGACCCGACGCTCATCCGCACCCGGGCGATCGAGGACGTCGACGAGTGGATGATCGACGGCCACCAGTGGTTCATCTCCAACGCCCAAAGGGACAACTTCGCCATCCTCATCGCCCGCAGCGAGGACGACCCCGACCTCCCGCAGGCGGCCAACACCGCGTTCCTCGTCGATCTGCCGGCCGAGGGATGGAACGAGGTGCGTCAGATCGAAACGATGCACGGCTCGACCGGTCACTCCGAGATCGTCATCGACGGGCTGAGGGTGCCGGCGGCCAACATGCTCGGTGGTCGGGGGCAGGGACACCGACTGGGTCAGTACCGACTCGGACCGGCGCGGTTGGCGCACTGCATGCGGTGGATCGCTCAGGCCGAGGTGGCCCTCGACATGATGGTGGAGCGTTCGCTCGATCGGTACTCCCACGGCTCGGTGCTGGCCGAGAAGCAGGGAGTGCAGTGGTTGATCGCCGACTCGGCGATGGAGTTGTACCAGTGCAAGTTGATGGTCCTGCACGCCGCCTACAAGATCGACCGGGGCGAGGACTTCACCGCCGAGGTGTCGATGGCCAAGCACTTCGTGGCCAACTCGCTCAATCGCATCATCGACCGGTCGATCCAGGTGCACGGTGCGCTCGGCTACTCGACCGACACCCCACTGGCCCACATGTACCAACAGGCTCGGTGGGCTCGCTTCGCCGATGGCGCCGACGAGATCCACCAGATGCGCATTGCGCAGCGCACCATCGCTGCGTGGCGCGACCATGGCAGCACCCGTGCGGCCACGGGGGATCTGCCGATCTGAGTCAGTTCCCGTCGACGGTGGTGGGGACCGTGGTCTCCCGAGTGATCGGTCGCGGTTGCTGCTCGGCCGAGATCGAACATCCAGCCACCGAGGTGGCCGCGCCGATCGACAGGACGATCAGTACGGCGAGCGCGGCGGCCTTCGAGCGTGAGGGACGTCGTCGGTTCATCGTTCCTCCTCCTCTCCGGCGCCATCCGACGGTGGATCGACGAGCGGGAGTTCCACCACGAACCTCGCGCCCGGTCGGCCATCGCGCCGATCCTCGACCCAGGCGCGCCCACCGTGCAGTCGGATGTGCTCATCGACCAGGGCCAGGCCGAGGCCGACGCCCGTGTCCGACGATCGGTTGCCGCCCTCGCTGCCTCGCGAGAATCGATCGAAGATGATGTCGCGCTCGTCGGCGGCCACACCTGATCCTTCGTCCTCGATGCCGATCAACACGTGGTCATCGACGCGTTCGATGGTGACGGCGGTGGCGCCTCCGGCGTAGCGCTCGGCGTTGTCGAGGAGATTGGCGATCACCCGGCCGAACCGGCGTTTGTCGACGCGCACGACGAGTCCGTCGGTACCCGTCTCGTGCACGACGGGAACACCACCTCCACCGAGGATGCTCACCGATTGGTACACAAGTTCGATGACGAGCACGTCTTCCAGATGCAACGTGATGGCGCCGACGTCGAAGCGTGAGATCTCGAGCAGGTCCTCGACGAGTTGCTGGAGACGGTCGATGTCGGCTGACAGCAGCTCGAGGGCGCGTTGGGCGCGTTCGGGGAGGTCGTCGCGCAGGTTCTCGATTACCTCGACCGACGCGGCGATGGTCATGAGTGGTGATCGCAACTCGTGGCTGACCTCGGAGGCGAAGCGCGCATCACGCTCGATGCGGTCCTCCAGGGCTTGGGCCATCTCGTTGAACGGGATGGCGAGGAGGTCGAGATCGCGGTCGGCCCCTTCGGGCAATCGCGTGTCGAGGAGTCCTCCGGCGATGGACTCGGCTGCGTTCCCCACATCGAGCAGGGGGGCGAAGACCCGGCGGCTGGCCCAGTACCCGACGAGGGCGCCGGCCACGGTGGTGGCCGCAGCTGCGGCGAACAGGGCGAAGGCCAGGCCGTCGAGCGTGTCCTGGAGATCGTCGAGGGGCACGCTCTCGTAGTAGGTGGCGCCGAGATCGGACAAGGGGACACCGATCACCAGTTGCACGGCGCCGTCGATCCGCGTCCGCATGCGCGCCGACTGTCCGGCATCGACCATCGAGACGATCGAAGGGGGGAGATCCGAGCTGGCGAAGGCGAGAGGATTCGTCGAGTACCACTGGCTCTTGAACCACAGCAGCGAATTGGCGGCATTGGGATGGGGCAGCGAGTTGAGATCGCGCTCCACCATTGCCGGCGTGAGATCGGAGGGCAGTTCGAGCGCCAGTCGGTCGGCGTTGTCGATCGTCCGCGACACCGCCGTCTCGTCACGCTGGTCGAGCAGGTTCTGTCGGGTCAGTGCGTAGGTGATGAAAGCGAGGGAGACCGACAGGAGGAGCGCACCCAGGGCGACGGTGAGAGTGAGTCGCCAGCGCAGGCCGAAACGTCGACGCACCGGGGCGATGATCCGGGCCCGACGCCGTGGTCGGGTGCGCGCCACGACGGGCTTGGTCACTGCTGCAACTTGTAGCCGAGGCCGCGAACGGTGAGGACGTGTCGCGGATTCGCCGGATCGACCTCGACCTTCATGCGCAGACGTCGGACGTGCACATCGACCAGACGGCCGTCACCGAAGTAGCCGTGTCCCCACACCCGCTCCAACAATGTCTCGCGGCTGAGCACTCGGCCGGGCGCCGATGCCAGTTCGACGAGCAGGCGGAACTCGGTCTTGGTGAGATGGACCTCTTCGTCGTTGCGCAGCACCACGCCGGCGTCGGGGATGATCTCGAGATCACCGAAGCGGAGATGACTGGGCGCGAGGTCCACAGTGCGCGCTCGGCGCAACAGGGCGCGGATCCGCGCCGAGAGCTCCTTGGGGGCGAATGGTTTCGTGAGGTAGTCGTCGGCGCCGGCCTCGAGCCCGGCCACGACGTCGTGCGTGTCGGCTCGGGCGGTGACCATGACGATGGGAACGTCACTGGCCCGACGGATCGCCCGGCAGACCTCGAACCCATCGATGCCCGGGAGCATGATGTCGATGAGCACCACGTCGGCCGGATTGCGGGTGAACGCCTGCAGGGCGTCCTCGCCGGTCTCGGCTTCTTCGACGATCCAGCCCTCATCCTCGAGCGCCAGCCGCACCGCGGTGCGGATGCGTTCGTCGTCCTCGACGGCGAGGATGCGGGTGCCCATGCCCTTACTCTTCCACGCCCGACCGGTCCGACGGGGTTGGGTCGGCGGCGGGGTGGTGGCGAGCGAACTCAGGAGTCACGGGCTCCGGCGGCATCGAGTATCGCTCGCAGGGGCTCGAACAGGGCGGGTGGCGCAGCCAGACAGAAGTCGAACACGGGAGGTCCGCCGTCGAGATCGCCGACGAGGGCGCCGGCCTCGGTGGCGATGAGCGCGCCAGCCGCATGGTCCCACGGTTGCAACCCTCGCTCGAAATAGGCATCGACCCGTCCGCAGGCCACCGAACACAGATCGACCGACGCGGCCCCCATCCGCCGTAAGTCACGGACCATCGGCAGGACCTCGTGCAGCACAGCGGCCTGTCGGCGGCGGCGTTCGGGCTCATAGGAGAAACCGGTAGCCACCAGCGCGCGGGCCAGGTCGGATTCGGACGAGGCGTGCACCCGTTGGCCATTGCGCTGTGCGCCAAGGCCGCGCACAGAGGTGAACACCTCGGCGTGGAGCGGATCGTGCACCACACCGACCTCGATCACCCCGTTCACCTCGGCGGCGATGGACACGGCGAACCCGGCATGTCCGTAGAGGTAGTTCGTAGTCCCGTCGATGGGATCGATGATCCAGCGCACACCACTGGTGCCGGTGCGGTCGGTGCCCTCCTCGCCCAGTACCGCATCGTGCGGACGGGCCTCGAGGAGGGACGACAGGATGAGTTCCTCCGAGGCACGGTCCATCTCGGTGACCATGTCGGTGCCGGTGGTCTTCGTGTCGACCATCGTGCGTGCCCGCGACAGTCCTTCGACGATGAGGGCGGCCGCTCGCTCGGCCGTCGTGGTGGCGAGGTCGAGAAGTTCGGTGGCGAGCCGCTCGTCGGTCATCGGACGCGCGGTACGCGCCGCGCGCCACCGGCGGTCTGGGCTGCCGCCGCCCGGGCCTCCTCGCGGGCCTGGATCGTGCGCCACTCACCCATCGCCCGCAGTGTCAGCACCACGACCACGGCCGTGCCGACGGCCGCCGCGGTGGCGCCGACGAGGGCGCCGAGCCCGGCCCACACCGTGGCGTCGCCACTGACCTGCAGGTCGACGAAGCCGTAACCGATGAAGCCGCCGGCGATACCGCCGATGAGGATGGCGAGCACCGAGAGCACGCGGGCGCCGACCGAGGGCAGTGCCGTCGTCGGGGTGGCCGATCCGGGGGAGGGAGAGGTCGATTCCGTCACGACGCCCATGGTACGGGTCGGGCGATCGTCCGCCGCTCGCGTCGGCCCGTAGTGTTGCGGGCGTGAAGCCGCTCATCGTGCTGCCGACCTACAACGAGGCCGAGAACATCGTGGAGGTCCTGGAGCGGATCGCCGATGCGGTGCCGGGCGCCGATGTGCTGGTGGTGGACGACGGCAGTCCTGATGGCACCGCCGACATCGCCGAGCACTGGAGCGCGGAGCACGGCGGTCACGTCACCCTCCTGCGTCGGGGTGCGAAGGCCGGGCTCGGTTCGGCCTATCGCGCCGGCTTCGCCTGCGGCATCGCGCAGGGCTACGACGCCCTCATCGAGATGGACTCCGATCTGCAGCACGACCCGGCGGCGCTCCCGTCGCTCATAAGCGCGGTGGAGGCTGGAGCCGACCTCGCCATCGGGTCCCGGTACGTACCCGGCGGTCACATCCCGGATTGGCCCAAGCACCGCGAGTGGTTGTCGCGCGGCGGGAACCGCTACGCGTCCATCGTGTTGCGCCTGCAGGTGCGTGATGCCACCGCCGGCTTCCGGTGCTATCGGGCGTCGACCCTGTCCCGCATCGATCTCGAACGGATCACGGCCGATGGCTACGGCTTCCAGATCGAGATGGCCTACAACGTCGCCCGACTCGGCGGACGCATCGTCGAGGTGCCCATCACCTTCAACGACCGGGAGCGCGGCACATCGAAGATGTCATCTCGCATCGTGGTCGAGGCCCTGTTGCTCGTGACGTGGTGGGCCATCCGCGATCGCATCCTGCGTCGGCCGATGCAGGCTCGTCGGGACTGATGCGAGACTGGCTCGTGGCCGGCGCCCTCCTCGAGGGTCCTGAGGGACTGCTGCTGGTGTGCAACCGGCGACGCGACGGTTCGGTGGACTGGAGTCCTCCGGGTGGGGTGATCGACGAGGGCGAGACCGTGCTCGAGGGTCTGTCCCGCGAGGTGCACGAGGAGACCGGTCTCGTCGTGACCGGCTGGGAACGCAAGGTCTACGACATCGAGGCGCATGCCCCGGACATGGGTTGGACCCTGCGGGTCGAGGCGTGGCTGGCCTCGGGTTGGGACGGTCACGTCCGCTTCGACGATCCCGACGGGATCGTGGAGGCCGCCGCGTGGGTCGACCGCGACACGTGCGGGCGGCGTCTGGGTGACGGACCGCCATGGGTCGCCGAACCGGTGCTGGCGTGGATGCTCGATCGATGGGCGGAGCCGCGACGATTCGCCTACCGGATCGACGGTGACCAGCGCGGTTCCATGGTGGTCACGAGGGTGTGAGCCCGGCGGCCAGCATCCTTCACGTCGACATGGACGCGTTCTTCGTGTCGGTGGAACTTCTCGATCACCCGGAGCTGCGCGGACGACCGGTGGTGGTGGGCGGCAGTGGTGACCGCGGCGTCGTGGCTGCGGCTTCCTACGAGGCGCGCGCCTACGGCATCCACTCGGCCATGCCGTCGGCCCGGGCCCGGCGGCTGTGTCCCGACGCGGTGTTCCTGCACGGTCGACATGACCGCTACGCCGAGGTGAGTGGACGGGTGATGGCGATCTTCGGGGATGTCACGCCGCTGGTCGAACCGCTCTCGCTCGACGAGGCGTTCCTCGATGTGACCGGTGCCGTCACGGTGGCGGGTCCGCCGCCGGTGATCGCAGCGCGACTGCGTACCCGGGTGCTCGACGAGGAGGGCCTCACCTGTTCGGTGGGGGTGGCGGCCACCAAGTTCGTGGCCAAGCTGGCCTCCGAGGCGGCCAAACCGCGCGCCACCGTCGACGGACCGGCATTCGGATCCGGAGTGTGCGTCGTCGAACCCGACGACACCCTGGCGTTCCTGCGACCACTGCCCGTTGGGGCGCTGTGGGGGGTGGGCCCGGCCACGCTGGCGAAGTTGCAGCGGATGGGCGTGCTCACCGTCGCCGATCTCGCCGATCTCCCCGTCGAGAACATCGCCGCCGCCATCGGCCGCTCCCACGCCGAACACCTCCATGCGCTGGCCAACGGTCACGACGACCGTTCGGTGGAACCGGCGAGGGGCACCAAGTCGATCGGACACGAGGAGACCTTCTCCCGGGACCGGTTCGACCGGTCGGATCTGGAGCGCGAACTCGTGGCCTTCGCCGACGCGGTGGCCGGTCGGCTGCGTGACGCCGGACTGGCCGGTCGGACGGTACATCTCAAGGTGCGGTTCGGTGACTTCGCCACCATCACCCGCTCGATGACCCTGGCGGAACCCATCGATGACGCCCGCACGCTGTCCGGGACGGGGCGACGCCTGCTCGAGCAGGTCGATCCCGCACCCGGGGTGCGCCTTCTCGGTCTGTCGGTCAGTGGGTTGTCGCCCCCCTCTGGTCGCCAACTCACCCTCGACGAGGGCGACGGCGGCAGTTGGCTCGAGGTGGCCGATGCCGTCGACGAGATCCGCGATCGCTTCGGATTGGAGGCCATCGGACCGGCGGTCACCATGGTCCCGGGCGGACCCCGGCCCAAACGTCGGGGAGCGGCGCAATGGGGTCCGTCGGCCCCCGAAGGGCCCGGTGCACCGGACGGGTGAGCCGGTGCCGTTGTGATCGGCCGTGACGCGTGGGAGACTGTGCGAGCCCCTTCGAACCAGAGGTCATCACCGTGCCGCTTTCCGAGGACGAACAGCGCATCCTCAGCGAGATCGAGCAGCAGCTCTATCAGTCCGACCCCGGGCTGGCGCGCGACATCGCCGACACCACCGTGTACACGGCCGCGTACCGGGGGCTGAAGTGGGCGGCCTTCGGATTCGTGGTCGGACTGGTCGCCATGGTCCTGTTGCTGGGCGTGTCGTTCCTCCTCGCCTTCGGCGGATTTCTGGTCATGTTGATCTCGGCCCTCGCCTTCGAGCGCAACGCCCGACGCTTGGGCAAGGTGGGGATCCAGCAGGTGGCGCAGTCGTCCAAGGTCGCCGGCCTGCGCGATGCGATGGGCTCGACGCGGTCTCGACTCAAGGACCGACTGCAGCGCGAGGAAGAGGGCTGAGTCCCGCCGACGCGGTCGCCCTCGCCGTCGACATCGGCGGCACCAAGCTCGAAGTGGGAATGGTGGACCGCTCCGGCGCGGTTC
>JBJTGD010000195.1:0-20229 GCA_046093735.1 Acidimicrobiia bacterium
CGTCGATCCCGATCTGGTCGTACCGATAGATGTGCTGTCGCGATTCGTCCTCGATGGTGGGAAACGGCTGCGACCGGCGTTCTGTCACTGGGCCTTCGTGGGCTCGGGCGGGGGCGCCCACGACCCACAGATCATCGACACCGGGGCGGCGTTCGAACTGCTGCACGCCTTCGCCCTGGTGCACGACGACGTGATGGATGGTTCGCTCACTCGCCGCAATGCCCGCACGGTGCATGTCACCTTCGGCCAACGTCACGCCGAGCAGTCGTGGAACGGCGAGTCCCGCCGATTCGGCGAGGGGATCGCCATCCTCGTCGGCGATCTGGCGGAGGTGCTGGCCGACCGTCTGGTGACCGGTGCGCCATCGGAAGCCTTCGGCGTGTGGAACGAGTTGAAGATCGAGTTGAACATCGGCCAGTACCTCGACGTGCTCGGCGCGGCGCGGGGCAATGTCGATCTGGCCACGGCGCGTCGGATCGTGCGCTACAAGTCGGGCAAGTACACGATCGAACGACCACTGCACCTGGGTGCCGCTCTGGCCGGGCAACTCGACCGACTGGCCGCCCCGCTCTCCGCCTTCGGAGCCCCACTCGGCGATGCCTTCCAGTTGCGTGACGACGTACTGGGCGTGTTCGGCGAGAGCGACCGCACGGGCAAGCCCGTCGGCGATGATCTGCGCGAGGGCAAGCCCACTGCTTTGTTGGCCATCGCCCTCGAGCGCAGCGCCGGTGCACAGCGTGCCGTGCTCGATCGGGTCGGCACCGTGGAACTCGACCCCGAGGATGTCGCCGATATCGCGCAGGTCTTCGTCGACACCGGAGCGCTGGCCGAAGTGGAGACGATGATCGAGTCGTTGGTCGCCGACTCCATCGACGCGCTCGCCGCCGTCGATCTGGACAGTGACGCACGGGCCGCGTTGCGAGAGCTCGCCGTCTACGTGGGTGAGCGACGACGCTGACGCGTCACATGAACGAGGCGATGGCCTGTTCGAGTGGCATCTCGACGACACCGATGTCGGCCGCCACTGCGGCCAGCCAGTCGGGCCGAATGCGCGAGCTCACCACGATGGGGTGGTCGAGCGGCGAGTCCTCGAGCGCGAACCGCACGAAGTCGAGCGCGTAGTCGGGGGGTCGTGGATCCCGACTCAACTCGGCCAGCGCCGCCGGATCGGGCGTCGAGCCGTCGCCGACGGGCAGCACCGTCACGTGCGGGGTGGGTGGTTGGGGGCCTCCACCGGCCAGCCCACCCCCGTCGAACAGCACCACGCCGTGCACGAGATCGGGTCGAGCCCCGGCGATCAGCAGCCCCACCCACGCCCCGAGCCCGCGTCCCACGATCGTGCATGGACCATGGACAGCGAGGACGAGGTCGACATCGGACATGAGCGACTCGGGCATGTACCCACCGCTCACGGGCACGCCCGATTCGCCGTGTCCGGTGAAGTCGAGGGCCAGCACCGGACCGGGCCAGACGCGTGTCCACTCCGGCCGACGGAACGGCGACTGCTCGCCCAGTCCGTGGAGCAACAGCAACGGACGCCCCTCGCCGTCGGCGAGGGTGTGCAGGGCGAGGGGCAGGTCGCCGTTGAAGACGATCTCGGTGGTGCGCGTCATGGCAACCGTCCGAGGAAGTCGAGCACGAGATCGGCGATGAAGCGCGGCTGCTCGATGTGCAGGAAGTGACCGATGTCGTCGTAGAACTCGAGTTGTCCGCCCGGAGGCAGGAACGGCTCGATGTCGCGTCGACGACTGTTCCACCCCATCGGATCGTCGACCACCCCGGAGAGCACACCGAGGAAGGGCATCTCCAACGATGCGAGATGGTCCATCGACCAGCCCGGACGCCACGGGCCGAAGCCGCCGAGGTGCAGCAACGGATCGATCTTCCATCGCCAGCCCTCGCCGTCGCGACGAGCACCCAACGTCACCAGGAACTCCAACCATGCGGAGGGGAGCCGCGGATTCATCGGTTGGCGACGTGCGGCCAGACCCTCGATGGTGTCGGGACGACGCGACAACTCGTTGCGGCGGCGACGACGATCGAGGCCGGAGGTGAGATCGGCGCTCCGCATGCGGCGACGTTCGCGGTCGGGCACGTCTGGGGAGGAGAACTGCGAAGGCAATCCGTCGAGATTCACGAAGGCGCGGGCGAGGTAGGGCCGGCCGTCGAGGAGGTCGAGCAACTGTCCGCCCCCCTTCGAATGGCCGAGCAGCACGATCGGCTCGTCGGAGATGGAGGTGATGACGGCAAGGTGGTCGCGGACGTCGGCCGTCCACGAGTAGTAGTGCGCACGTTCCGAATCGCCATGACCGCGGGCGTCCCACGCCACGACACGCCATCCGGCGTCGGCCAGCATCGGCGCGAACACACTGAAGGTCAGCGAGAAGTCGAATCCTCCGTGGACCAACCCGATGATCGGTGCGTCGGGCTCGCCCCACTCGTTGACGTGCAATCGCAGTCCACTGCTGTCGGCCGACCACGAGCGATCGGGCGAGCGGGCCCCCGGGAACGTGCGCGTCTCGTC
The DNA here is from genome assembly GCA_046093735.1 of Acidimicrobiia bacterium. Taxonomy (GTDB): domain Bacteria; phylum Actinomycetota; class Acidimicrobiia; order Acidimicrobiales; family Acidimicrobilacustridaceae; genus Acidimicrobilacustris. The sequence continues at coordinate 2,525 of JBJTGD010000195.1, forward strand.
GGTCTCCCCCACATCCCGAGCCTATGTCGTCTCCTTCGATCGCCTGGAGCCGTCCCCGTACACTCCTCGATCGATGGGACCCTCCGACATCGACGTCCACGGCACCGCCGATGAACACCTCCGGAGCGCCGGACAGCGCTACACGTCGAACCGACGGTCCCTCGTCGACGCCCTGATCGGATCGTCCGGTCCGGTCACCGTGGTCGAACTGCTGGAATCGATCGACGGCATGGCGCAGAGCTCTGCCTATCGGAACCTGGCCGTGCTCGAAGAGGCCGGTGTCGTGCATCGGGTGGTGACCGAGGACGACACCGCTCGGTACGAGCTGGCCGAGCACCTCACCGGTCATCATCACCATCACCTCGTGTGCGCGCGCTGCGGCGCCGTGGTTGACATCGACGTACCCAACGTGATCGAGGACGAACTGCGGTCGCTGTCGCGCACCGTGGCCCGGGACCACGGATTCCACATCGATCACCACCGACTCGACCTCGTCGGCACCTGCGTGCACTGCGCAGACTCCTGACGCGCAGGCCGATGGCGGGCCCGGAAGGGTCGACCGCTACCCTCGGCCCCGATGCCCACTCCGTCCGCCGAAGCCGCCCGTCGTCGGACGTTCGCCATCATCAGTCACCCTGATGCGGGCAAGACGACACTGACCGAGAAGTTCCTCCTCTACGGCGGAGCGCTCACCTCGGAGGCCGGTGCGGTCAAGGCGCGCTCGGGTCGACGTTCGGCCACCTCGGACTGGATGGCACTCGAACAACAGCGAGGCATCTCCATCACCTCCACGGTGCTGCAGTTCCCCTATCGCGATTGCGTGGTGAACCTGCTCGACACCCCCGGTCACCGTGACTTCTCCGAGGACACCTACCGGGTGCTGGCCGCCGCCGATGCTGCGGTGATGGTGCTGGACGCAGCCAAGGGCATCGAACCGCAGACACTCAAGTTGTTCGACGTCTGCCGTCAGCGCGAACTGCCACTGCTGACCTTCATCAACAAGTGGGACCGGCCCGGACTCGAGGCCCTCGAACTGCTCGACGAGATCGAGAAGCAGATCGGTCTGGTGGTCACTCCGGTGACGTGGCCGGTGGGGATCGCCGGTGACTTCCGAGGAGTCATCGATCGGCGCACGGGTGAGTACACGCGCTTCGGACGTGTGGCCCGGGGCGCCACCGAAGCCACCGAGGAGATCGTCGACCCCGCGCGGGCGGCCTCCGAGGAGGGCGACGCGTGGACGGCGGCGACCGACGGCATCGCGCTGCTCGACGAGGTCGGCGCCGATCTCGATCTCGAACTGTTCCTCGGCGCGCAGTCGACACCGGCGTTCTTCGGCTCGGCCCTCACCAACTTCGGCGTGCGCAAACTCCTCGACGCGGTGATCGATCTCGTTCCATCGCCCGGTCCCCGTTCGGATGTCGACGGACACGAACGGGCACTCGACGCCCCCTTCTCCGGTTTCGTGTTCAAGGTGCAGGCGAACATGGATCCCTCGCACCGAGACCGGATCGCCTTCCTGCGCGTGTGCTCGGGGCGGTTCGAGCGCGGCATGGTCGTGACCCACGGCTCCACCGGTCGGCCGTTCGCCACCAAGTACGTCCATCAGGTGTTCGGCTCCGAGCGCGAGACGATCGACGAGGCGTTCCCCGGCGATGTCATCGGTCTGGTCAACGCCACCGACGTCCGGGTGGGCGACACCCTGTGGCTCGACGAGCCGGTGGAGTTCCCCGCCATCCCGAGCTTCGCCCCCGAACACTTCTCGGTGGCCCGGGTCCGCGACACCGCCCGGTTCAAACAGTTCCGTCGCGGCATCGCCCAACTCGACGAGGAGGGCGTGGTGCAGGTGCTGCGCGATGCCGACCAGGGCGACTCGGCGCCGGTGCTGGCCGCCGTCGGCCCCATGCAGTTCGAGGTCGCCGTCCACCGCCTGGAGAACGAGTTCGGGGCTCCCGTCGAGTTGTCGCCGACCTCCTGGCGGGTGGCCCGGCGCACCGACCGGCCGAGCGCCGAGCGACTGCGGGGCGTGCGGGGTGTCGGGATCCTGGAGAAGGCGGACGGTACCCTCATGGCGTTGTTCGAGAGCCAGTACTGGCTCGAGCGGCTCGAGTCCGACGATCCGGATCTCGTGCTCGAGCGGCTCGTGGCCGAGGGCAGCGTCGGCTGACCACTCCGGTCCGCCGCCAGTCGACCGAGGAGTCGGAGGGACGATGAAGTACGCCAAGTCGGCGCCGAAGACGCCCTGGCGCACCTTCGCCGTCGCGCTCGGCGTGGTGGCCGTCCTCGGTGTCGGCGTGTTCGCCGTGACCCGTGGTGGTGGCTCGTCGGGCGCCACCTCCGACGACGGCGAGAGCCCGACCTCCACGGCCAAGGCCGGCTCGACCACCACGACGCGCCCGCCCTATGCCGGATGGGTCGATCCGGAATCGTCGCAGGAGCGCCCCGAGACCAAGACACCGGGGCTGCTGACCTTCAGGGGCAGTCCGACTCGCAGTTGGTACGGACTCGGTCCCATCCCGTCGGCACCGCAAGTGCTGTGGGCCTATCCGAAGACCGGCGGGATGTGCTCGGTGTCCACCGACGGCTCCACCACCTCGACGTGGTGCGGTGACGGTTGGACGGGACAGCCGAACGTCTACGAACGCGACGGGCGGACGATCGGGTCGTTCGGCGGCTATGACGCGTCGTTCCACTGGGTCGATGCCACCACCGGCGACAACGTGATCCAGCCGTTCAAGACCGGCGATCTGGCCAAGGGATCGATCACCACCGATCCCGACGGCTATCCACTCACCTACAAGGGCTCGCGCGACAACTACTTCTACATCGTCGCCACCGACCGGGGTGACCGCGCCGAGGTGCTGTGGAAGCTCGGCGCTCGGGACTTCGGTGTGCAGCAGGTGTGGAACGACGACTGGGACGGCTCGGCACTGGTCATCGACGACTACCTGTTCCAGGGTGGCGAGAACTCGAACTTCTACATCTTCAAGTTGAACCGGCAGTACGACGCCGCCGGCAAGGTGCAGGTCGATCCACAACTCGTCTTCACCGCCCGAGGGTGGGACCAGGAACTGGCCAACGTGATCAGTGACCGTCAGTTCTCGATCGAGAACTCGGTGGCCATCTCGGGCAACACGCTCTACTTCGCCAACTCCTCGGGACTGGTCCAGGGATGGGACATCTCGGGGATCAAGCAGGGTCAACCCGCCACTCGGGTGTTCCGGTTCTGGACGGGCGATGACACCGACGCCACCATCACCATCGACAAACAGGGGATGCTCTACGTCGGCAGTGAATGGGAACGCTTCAACGAACGGTCGAAGCAGGTCGGACAGATGATGAAGCTCGATCCGTCGAAGCCCGACAACCCGCTGGTGTGGTCGATCAAGGACCAAGGTGCGTCCAAGGCCGGGGTGTGGGCCACGCCCGCGCTGGGTGACGGCATCGTGTACTTCGCCACCAATGCCGGTCGGCTCATCGGTGCCGACATGCAAACGGGCGCCATCGTGTGGGAGAAGAACCTCCGCTCACAGACATGGGGCTCGCCCGTGGTGGTGGACAAGACGCTCATCGAGGGCGACTGTCAGGGCAATCTCAACGCCTACGACATCTCCGATCCCCGCATCGATCCGCCACTCAAGTGGACGGTGAAGTTGAACGGCTGCATCGAGGCCACCCCGGCGGTGTGGAAGGGGCGTATCTACGTGGCCACCCGCGGCGGACAGATGTACGCCATCGGCGACAGGTGAGGTCACCCCGACGTCAGCAGTCCCGAACGTCACCGCCGAGGTGATCCACCGCAGCCGGGTCACGATCGCAGTCCCCGAGGGGCAACTAGGGCCATTTCCCGGCGGGAACCCCCATCGCGGTACTGTCTGACGCTCGCACGGGCCCGTCCCGTGCGCTTTTCGTGCCCGCCCCGGATCGGCCGGGGCCCTCACCAGGATGAACTCGATGACCCAGGTCCTTGCCGTCGAAGGCGGCTACCAGAACTTCACCCTCTCCGGCAGCGAATGGGGGTGGCTGATCTTCGCCGCCGCCGTAGCGGTGGTCGCCCTACTGCTCGGCGTCGTGCTCATGCGCGGCGTGCTGGCCCACGAGACCGGCACCGACAAGATGATGGAGATCGCCGGTGCCATTCAGGAGGGCGCGCTGGCCTACCTGAAGCGCCAGTTCCGCACCATCGGGATCATCGTGATCCCGCTGGCGATCGTGGTGTTCTTCACCTCCACCGCCATCGACAAGAACCCCGAGTTGCTGGGGATCATCGGCAACAACGCCTTCATCGAGCCCGGTCGTGAGGTGATGTCGTTCGTCCAGTCGGGCGCGTTCCGCACCATCGCCTTCCTGCTCGGCGCCATCTTCTCGGCCGCCATCGGCTTCTTCGGCATGTGGCTCGCCGTGCGCGGCAATGTGCGCACCGCCGCGGCCGCCCGCAACAGCGACTTCGACGGCGCCCTCAAGGTGGCCTTCCGCACCGGTGGCGTGGCCGGGCTCCTCACCGCCGGTCTCGGTCTGCTCGGCACCGTCGGGATCGTGATGCTGTTCCAGAACACCGCCACATCGATCCTCGTTGGCTTCGGCTTCGGTGGCTCACTGCTGGCCCTGTTCCTGCGCGTCGGCGGCGGCATCTTCACCAAGGCGGCCGACGTCGGCGCCGACCTGGTGGGCAAGGTCGAAGCGGGCATCCCCGAGGACGACCCCCGCAACCCCGCCACCATCGCCGACAACGTGGGCGACAACGTGGGCGACTGCGCCGGCATGGCCTCGGACCTGTTCGAGTCGTTCGCCGTCACCCTGGTGGCCTCGATCATCCTCGGTGTGTCGGCCTTCCGGGCCATCGGCCTCAGCGGCGAGCAGGCAGCCAAGGGTCTGATCTTCCCGCTGGCCGTGGTGGCCGTCGGCCTACTGGCCTCGATGATCGGCATCTTCGTGGTGAAGGGTCGACCGAGCGACAACAACAACGCTCTGAAGGCCATCAACCGGGGCATCTATGTGGCCCAGGCCCTGGCCATCATCGGTGCGGCCGTCATCGCCTTCGTCTACGTGGGCAACCCGGCCGGTGCGTCGCTGTCGAATCCGGGCGCCCGTCTGTTCGGCGCCATCGTGGCGGGTGTCGTCCTGGGATTCGCCGCTTCGCGCATCACGCAGTACTTCACGTCCACCGAGGACAAGCCCGTGCGCGACATCGCCAAGGCGGCCCGCACCGGTCCGGCCACCACCGTGCTGGAGGGCATCTCCTCGGGTCTCGAGTCCGCGGTGTGGGCGCTCATCGCTATCGCCGTGGCCATCGGTGTGGCCCTCGGTCTGGGCGGCGGAAACATCGCCTTCTCGCTGTACCTCGTGGCCCTGACCGGTATCGGCATGCTGGCCACCACCGGCATCATCGTGGCCGAGGACACCTTCGGTCCCGTGGCCGACAACGCCGCGGGCATCGCCGAGATGGCGGGCGAGTTCGAGGGCGAGCCCGAGCGGATCCTGGTGGGCCTCGACGCAGTGGGGAACACCACCAAGGCCGTGACCAAGGGCTTCGCCATCGGTTCGGCCGTCATCGCCGCCGTGGCCCTGTTCGCCTCCTACGCCGAGACGATCGCCAAGGCCACCGTCGACGTCTCCATCTGGCTGCAGGCCGAACTCAGCGGGACGCTGGCCAGCCTCGTGCAGATCAACGTGGCCGACCCGAAGACGTTCATCGGTCTGCTCGTCGGCGGTTCGGTGGCGTTCCTGTTCTCGTCGCTGGCCATCCGCGCCGTGTCGCGCACGGCCGGCACGGTCGTGCAGGAGGTCCGTCGCCAGTTCCGTGAGAAGCCCGGGATCATGACCGGGGAGGATCGACCCGACTACGGACCGGTCATCGACATCTGCACTCGCGCCTCGCTGCGCGAGTTGGCCACCCCGGCCCTGCTGGCCGTGCTCACGCCGATCATCATCGGCTTCGGCATCGGCTATCTGGCGCTGGGCGCGTTCCTGGCTGCGGCCATCGTCACCGGACAGTTGATGGCCAACTTCCTGTCCAACGCCGGTGGTGCGTGGGACAACGCCAAGAAGTACATCGAGGACGGCAACGAGGGCGGCAAGGGTTCTGATCCGCACAAGGCCGCCGTGATCGGTGACACCGTGGGTGATCCGTTCAAGGACACCGCCGGACCGGCCCTCAACCCGCTCATCAAGGTGATGAACCTTGTGTCGCTGCTGGTGCTGCCCGCCATCATCGAATTGCGTGACAACAACGTGCGCTACGTGATCGCCGGTGCTGCCCTGATCGTGGTGTTGGGCGCCATCACCTTCTCGAAGCGTCAGTCCTCCGGACTGGACGACGAGCCCGCAGCCGCAGCCACCACGGCCTGATCACCGTCTCGCGTCGCTGACGAGGGGCCGCTCATCGAGCGGCTCCTCGTCGCGTTCCGCCCCGCTGGTCACCATCCTCGTGGCCACGCAGGTGCTCAACGCCGTCCTGCTCGTGCCGCTGTTGGTGTTCATGGTCCGCGTCGGTCGGGATCCCGAGTTGATGGGGCGGCGCCGGATCTCCGACCGGGCCCCGTCGACTACTCGATCACCATTGCACTCATCATCGTGTGCGTCGGCGCGCTCGCCACAGCTTCGCTGCTGTGACGCGTCACTGCTCCAGCAGACGCTCGTTCACCCAGTCGGCCCGGCGGAAAGCTCGACGTACGAGCAGCGCGTTGCCCAGCACGGCGAGGATCATGCCGAACACGATGGGATGCAGGGCCAGACCGGCCACGATGCCCGCCACCGACAACACGGGGAACCACAACCAGAAGAACCGGAACCACGGCCGGGTGCGCTGATACGCAGCGAAACCCACGGCCAAGCGGGCGTCGGCCACGTTCTCCTGTTCACGACCGATGCGCACCAGACGGCGCACCTGACGCCGATGCTGCTTGTCGAGGGCGTTCCATTGGGCGACGAACGCTGCGTCGACACCGGCCCCATCGTTCGAACGCTTCTTCGCTGTCATGACCCTCGAGACTGCCACCATCGGAGTGCTCCTTCGAATCGGATGCTGCGAGCCCGACCAGGGGACCGGGCGACGGTGGTCCCGGCCCGCCGGAGCGGGCCGGGACCATCCACTCATGCGTCGCTGGTGACGAGACCCTCGTTCGTCCCGGCGAAGTCGGGGTACGCACGCACACCCATCTCCGGCAGGTCGAGACCGGCGATCTCGGCGTCGGCGTCACTGCGGATGCCACCCTTGGTGAGCTTGTTCTGGATCTTGAAGAAGGCGAACGCCACTCCCAGGATGATCGTCCACAGCACCACGATGCCCGCCAACTGCGCCAGGAGCTGCCCGGCGCCATTGCCGCCGTAGAACAACCCGGTCACACCATCGGCCACACCGTCGGTGACACTCTTGGTCGTGCCGTTCCAGCCGATCCCGGCGCCGCCGGCGTCGATGCCGTACTTGCCATTGGCCACGAGGCCGACGGCCAGGACACCGAGCGTTCCGCACACACCGTGCACGGCGATGGCACCCACCGGGTCGTCGATCTTCATCTTGCGCTCGATGAAGAACACGGCCTCGATGACCATGACACCGGCCACCAGACCGAGCACCGCGGCGACCCACGGGTCGATGAAGGCACACGGAGCAGTGACGATCACCAGACCGCCGAGCAGTCCGTTGGCCATCATCGCCGGATCGGGCTTGCCCGTGCGCTTCCAGATCCACAGCATGGCGGCGAAGCCACCGAAGGCTCCGGCCAACGCCGTGTTCACGGCGACGACACCGATCTGCGGGTCACTCGAGGCGAAGGTCGAGGCGGCGTTGAAGCCGAACCATCCGAACAGCAGGATGAACGTTCCCAGCAGGGCCATCGGGATGTGATGACCGGGCAGGGCGCGCGGCTTGCCGTCCTTGGTGAACTTCCCGATACGAGGACCGAGCACGATGGCACCGGCGAGCGCCGCCACACCACCGGCGGCGTGCACCACACCGGAACCGGCGAAGTCGACGTAGCCGTTGCCCCAACCGAGCGAGTTGCCCAGCTTGGCCAGCCAGCCGCCACCCCAGGTCCAGGCGCCGAAGAGCGGGTAGTAGATCGCTCCGCAGAACAGACCCCAGAGGACGAACGACTTGAACTTCCAGCGCTCGGCCATCGACCCGGTCGGGATGGTGGCCGTGGTGTCCATGAAGGCCACCATGTAGAGGAAAAAGGCACCGGCCGCACCCGAGTAGGCGAGATTCGCCCCATCGAACCACGTGCCGGCCCAGCCGCCTCCCCACAGGAAGACCCAGTCACCGGAGCCGATCAACGCAGACCCGGCTGCCTGGTTGAGTCCGTAGTCGAAGCCCGGCAACAGGTAGCTGTAGCCGCCGAACATGAACGACCACCCCACGAGGAAGAAGCCGACGAACCCGAGGAAGAAGATCGCCAGGTTCGTGCTGACCACGTGAGCGGCGTGCTTGGCCCGACAGAAGCCGGTCTCGACGAGGGCGAAGCCGGCCTGCATGAAGATGACCAGCGCGGCGCCGATCACGCTCCACAGCAGGTTCCCGGACTGCACCGCCTTGTCGACGGTGGTGGCCACCGTCTCCAGGTCGGCGACGGCCTCACCCGTGACGGTCTGGGCCGAGGCCGCCGCCGTCATGGCGAACAGCGACGCCACGGTCACACCGCCACCGACCAGCAGACGACGGGCCATTCGGCCTGGACGCTTCGATTCGAAGGCACTCACAGCGCCTCACCTCCAATCTCTCCGGTCCGGATGCGGACGACGCGCGACACCGGGGTGACCCACACCTTCCCGTCTCCGATCTTGTCGGTACGGGCGGCACTGACGATCTTGTCCACGACGCGATCGAGATCGGCGTCCTCACACAGGACTTCGATCATCGACTTGGGGAGCAGGTCGACCTGATACTCCGCGCCGCGGTAGGTCTCGGTCTTGCCGCCCTGACGACCATGACCCTTCACCTCGATCACGGTCATGCCCTGGATGCCGATCTCCTTCAGTGCCTCCTTCACCTCCTCGGCCTTGTGCGGCTTGACCACCGCAGTGACGAGATTGACCATCTCTCCTCCTCGTTCCGGGCGTCATGCCCGACGGACGAAGGGCCCGACGACGCTGTCGCACCCGGGCCGCGGCGGGGTGCCCCGACGACGCAAGGGTAGGAATTGCGGATTTCGTGATGATCATCGGCAGGTTTCCCCGCCGTGAATCAGTGTGAACGGTGCGTTTCGTCGTCCCCGGCGCGATCGGGCACCGTGATGGTGAAGACCGCGCCCCCGAGCGGATGGTTGGCTGCCGTCACGGAGCCACCGTGGGCGGTGACGCTCTGCTCCACGATGGCCAGACCGAGGCCCGAGCCGGGCGTCGACCGGGCCGAGGCCGAACGGTAGAACCGCTCGAACAGGTGCGGCTGGTCCTCGATGGCGATGCCGGGGCCGTGGTCGCGCACGACGATCATCCCGGGGCGAACGGTGACCTCCACCGCACCGGGCGCCTCGCTGAACTTGGCGGCGTTGTCGACGAGATTCCCGATGGCCCGTGTCAGTTCCCGGGGGCGACCGAGGAAGGGCGCCGGTTCGGCATCGAGCACGACGGTCCGGCCCGTGCGCCGTCGGGTGCGATCGACCACCCGTTCGGCGAGCTGGGCCAGATCGACGGCCTCGTCGGGCTCGTCGTCCCGGGTGTCCGTGGCCAACTGCACCAACTCGTCGACCAATGAGCCCAGTTCACGGGTCTCGGTGTCGAGATCGGCGAGGATCGCCTCGCGGGTGTCGGCCGGCAGTTCGGGATAGCGCTGCAGCGTCTGGACGTTGGTGCGCAGGCTGGTGAGGGGCGTGCGCAACTCGTGGCCGGCGTCCTGCACGAGTTGTTGCTGCTGCTCGCGGGATCGACTGAGCGCGGCGAGCATGGTGGCGAAGGAGCGGGCCAGACGCCCGGGCTCGTCGCGACCGGCCGGGGGCACGTCGACGTCGAGTCGACCGGTGACCGCCACCTCCTCGGCGGCATCGGTGAGTTGCATCAACGGACGAGTGGCCCGTGAGGCGAGCAACCAGCCGAGGAACGCGCCCAGAGCGCCGGCACCGACGACCACCAGCACGAGGGCCAGACGCAGGGTGGACAACACCCGCTCGGACTCCCCGAAGTCGCGGGCGATCTGCACGGCACCGCCACCGGGTACGCCCACCGTCTCCACCCGCCACGTGCGTTCCTCGGATTCGACGGTGCGCTTCGAACGACCGCGCCCGGCGGCGGCGATCGATCGATCGCGCTCGCCCACCGGCAGATCGGACGTCCCGATGGTGGCCACGACCGAGCCGTTGGCGGTTACGCACTGGAAGACGATGCCCTCCACTCCGTCGGTCGGACCACCGGAACCACGGCGCGACGGTCCGGGTCGACCCTGATCGGGGGTGCAGGTGGAGGCCACGTCGCGTCCGTCCGGGTCCTGGAACCGTCGGCCATAGGTATCGAGGTACTGGTCGACTTCGGCCTGCACCCGATTGGAGGTGATCTGGTAGGTGGCCACGGCGACGATCACCGCCGACAACGAGGCGAGGACGGCCATGGCGATGGCGATGCGGGCGCGCAGTGTCATGAGTGGCGCCGCGTCACGAGGTGCGCAGGGTGTAGCCGACCCCGCGGACGGTATGGATCAGCCGGGGTTCGCCGGCCTCCTCGGTCTTGCGCCGCAGATATCCGATGTACACGGCCAGCGCCTTGGACTCGGGTCCGAAGTCGTAACCCCAGATCTGGTCGTAGATGGACGAATGCGACAGCACCACGCCGGCATTGATGGCCAGCAGTTCGAGCAGATCGAACTCGGTCTTCGTCAGTTCGAGTTCGCGCCCGGCGCGCCACGCGCGGCGAGCAGCGGCATCGATGACGAGATCCTCGACGGCCACCCGGGTCGGGGTGGCCGACTCCTCGGTCGAGGTGCGGCGCAACAGGGCCCGCAGACGGGCCAGCAACTCGTCGAGGGAGAACGGCTTGGGCAGGTAGTCATCGGCGCCGGCATCGAGACCGGACACCCGGTCCGACACCTCGGTGCGGGCGGTGAGCACGAGGATGGGCAGGCGGGAGCCGGCCGAACGCAACCGACGACACACGGTCAGCCCGTCGAGATGCGGCATGCCGAGGTCGAGGATCAACAGGTCCACGCCATCGCGTGATGCTGCGTCCAGCGCGGCAAGTCCGTCCCCGACGGCCTCGACGGTGTAGCCCTCCAGTTCGAGGGCTCGGGTCACCGACTCGCGCACAGCCCGGTCGTCCTCGGCGATCACCAGATGCGCGCTCACGGGGGCAGTCTCGCATCCGCTCGTGAGAGGGAGGTGAGAACGAACCGGCGCTGGGGCGGCGCCGGGGCGGCCCCACTGCGCCGTTCGGAGCCCCTAGGGTCGGGCGATGCCTCGAACCACGTTCTCCCGCCGCACCGCACCCCGCACCCGACCTCACGCCCGACTCCTCACCGGACTGGTGGCCCTCGGGATGGTGGGCGGCATCGGTCTCGGCGCAACGGCCTGCGGTGGTTCGAGTTCGGCCTCGAGCGATTCCAGCACTTCGTCGACCAACCCGACCCGCACCAAGAAGCTCTCGGACATCAAGGTGTCGGGCGACATCGGCGTCAAGCCGACCGTCACCTTCGAGACGGCCTTCGTCGGCGAGACCGAGGACCACCTCATCCTCGTGCCCGGGACCGGCGCCGAGATCAAGGCCGGTCAGCGCGTCTCGGTCGACTATGTGGCCATCAACGGCAATGACGGCACGGAGCTCGACTCGACCTACGGCGTGGGTCGGCAGAACATCATCCTCGACGAGAAGTCGCTGCTGAAGCCCGTGTACGAGGCGCTGGTGGGTCAGCGCGTCGGAGTGCGGGCCCTGGTGAGCGCCGATATCAGCGATCGACTCGGTGCGTGGAGCATCTTCGTGTTCGACGTCGTGTCGGCCACCGACGTGCCCACCAGCGCATCGGGCACACCGGTGACCCCTGACCCGGCCCTGCCCGTGGTCACGGTGCAGAACGGCGTCCCGACCATCGCCACCCCGTCGGGCACGGCGCCGTCGTCACTCGTGGCCCAGGTCCTCATCAAGGGGGCTGGTCCGGCCATCACCGCCGGCCAGACGGTGCTCATGCAGTACACCGGTCTCATCTGGGCCACCGGGAAGGTGTTCGACTCGTCGTGGGCCTCGGGTGCGGTGGAGTTCCCCGTGGGTACCGGTCAGGTGATCACCGGGTTCGACGAGGGTCTGGTCGGCCAGACGGTGGGCTCACGGGTGCTGCTGGTCATCCCCCCCGACAAGGGCTACGGCTCCGAGGGGAATCCGCAGGCCGGCATCGGCGGGACCGACACCCTGGTGTTCGTGATCGACCTGCTCGCCGCCGACTGATCGTTCCGACGTCGGTTCAGTCGGCCGAGGTCGGTCCCGCGTAGCCGTCGAGCAGCGCGGCCATCAACGGCGAGTCCGGTCCGCCGGTCGGGTTGGTGGGGAACTGCGTGAGCCGATCGACGTTGGCGGCGATCCATTCGGGCGTGAGATCTCGGTCAGTGATCCCCTCGTTCACGGCGAAGGCCACGCGCGCGATGTGACCGCCACCCACGGCGAAGCACTGACCGCTCACGGGGCACGACGGGTGCGCCAGCCATGCCACCAGAGGCGCCACCAGTCGCGGGTGCAGCCACTCGGCCAGTTCCTCGCTCCATGGAACGGCCCCGAACCCGGTGCCCAGTCGCGTCTTGGCATAGGGCGCAATCACGTTCACGGCGATGCCGTGTGGCGCGCCCTCGGCGGCCATGGCGATGGTGAGGCCGATGACACCGGCCTTGGCCATCGAATACACGGTGCTGCGCTCCACTCCGCCATAGGCCGCACCCGAGGACACGTTGACGATGCGACCACCACCGGCCGCCTCCATGGTGCGCCACGCCGCTCGAGCGACCTGCACAGTGCCGAGGAGTTGGGTCGACACGACGGTGCCGATGTGTTCGTCGGCGAAGTCCACGAACGGGCGCATGCGCACCTGTCCGGCGTTGTTCACGCAGATGTCGAGACGCCCCCATTCGTCGAGAGCCGACGCCACCATGGCCTCGGCACCGTCGACGGTGGCCACCGAATCGTGGTTGGCGATGGCTTCGCCCCCGGCGGCCCGGATCAGGGCCACCACCTCGTCGGCCGGATCGGTCTCGGGCGCGATGCCGCCGTCGCCGGTATCGGTGATGGCGACGCCGAGGTCGTTGACCACCACTCTGGCCCCGCGCTCGGCGAGCAGGAGCGCGTACTCGCGCCCCAATCCCCGTCCCGCTCCGGTGATGAGCGCAACCTGACCGTCGAATCGCAGTTCGTCCATGGCCGCAGTCTGCCCTTCCGGGCTGGCCTACGATGACCGAGCGCTACACAGCACACGTTTGCGGCACCGATGGTGCGCCACGTCGAGGGCGAGGGTTCGACTGCTGAGAGGAACAGCGCCGCCACGATCGCGTCTCGGTCCTCGATGGGTCCGGCTCAGCGTCTCGATATCGGTCGTCGTCGTAATGTCCTCACTCTCCGCCTGTGTCCCCGGCCGCGCCCTTCCATCGGATGCGTCCACGGCGACATTCCCACCCGGCAGCATGTGCGCTCGTCTCGTTCTCGATCTCGACGCCGAGGCCGCCCATCGGAGACTCGTCCCGGTGGACCAGGAACTCATGAGCACCCCGCTGAAGTGGGCATCACTGGTGTCGATCTCGAGAGACCACTGTGGCGTGTCGGGATCCAAGAACCACAGGTTGGTCACTGCGGCGGTCTTCGACGTGCGCGGAACCGACCCCGAGGTCGTGCGCGCCGCCATCGACGGACTCCGGTCAGCGATACCCACCGGTCTGATCGTCCGGGACGTCCCCGGCGGCTTCGTCGCCAGTCTCGACGAGAAGGGCGACGTCTGGCTCATCCACTTGGGCGATGCGGTGCTCTACCTCAGTCGACCGACCCGACCCGTTTCGACGTCGATCGATCAATTGGCACGTCTCTTCCCCGAGCTGACCCATCTCGGAGCCTCTCGATGAGCGGCATCACGACCGCCGACCACCACATCGATCCGGGTTCAGAGTCCCGCTCGCACCCGGGTCCGAACCGTTTCCCGAAACTCACGCTCTGGACGGCTCGGACCGCGCTCCTTCTCATCGCCGCATGGTTGGTTCATCGAGCGGCCTGGTTCGGCGACGACTGCCTCATCACGCTCCGAACCGCTCTCAACCTGACCCACGGATGGGGCTGGGGCTTCAATGCCACCGAAGCCGTCCAGGGCTACACGCACCCCTTGTGGTTCCTGATGTGGTCGGCCATCGGCGCAGCGACGAACCAGTGGATCGTCGGCATCATGTGGTTCTCGATCATGTGCTCGGTGGGGGCCATCGCCATCGTGATCTCACGAACTCGATCCCTCACCCTGTCGGTCGCGGCTCTCGCCGCGCTCATGGGCTCGAATGCGTTCTTCGACTACACGACCTCGGGCCTCGAGAACCCACTCTCGTATCTCCTCGTCGGTCTCTTCGCCCTGTGGTGTCTGCGCTGGAACCATGCGAGCCAGCTCATCGGGCCCGACGCGGAGGATTCGTCCGTCCGCTCGAAACCGGCGACCGCCAGTTGGGGTTCGTGGATCGGACTGGGTCTCATCGTTGCCGCGTTGTCCCTCACCCGTCTCGATCTCATCGTCGTCGTACTGCCGCCCCTGGCGCTCCTTGTCTGGCGATTCCGATCGATGTGGCGCAGTCTCCTCCCTCGCTACCTCGCCGCGACCACGACATTCGTGCTCGTCGCCGGCTCGTGGTTCGTGTGGGCCCATCACATCTACGGCGCATGGTTGCCCAACACCTATCTCGCCAAGCAGAACTCCGATATCGGACTGCCCTCGATGATCTTCCGAGGTGCGGTCTACGTCGTCTTCTCGACGTTGCGTGATCCGGTGACCGCAGTGGTGCTCCTCGGCGGACTCCTGCTCGCCATCCGGTGGGGACGGGGCATGGAGAGGGCACTGGTCATCGGGGCACTCGCCTATCTCGCGTACACGGTGTACATCGGTGGCGACTTCATGGTCGGGCGGTTCCTTGCGGTTCCCGTCTACCTGATGGTGCTCGTCGGGCTCTCGATCACCGATCGTCTGACCGAAGAAGGATCGGTCGAACTGCTGCGGAAGGTGCGGGATCGACCGTCCATGACCCTTCTCGTCGTCGTCGCCATCCTCGCTTCGCTGGCCGTCGCCGGTCGCCTGCTTCCGATCAGCGTGCAGACCGCAGTCGTACCGACATCGGTCAATCCCCGTCTTCCCGCCCGTTGGATCATCCAGGGAGCCCCCGCCGGAATCGCCGACGAGAGGGGCTACTACATCGCGTACCGAGAAGCGGCGTCACCGAGGGGAGCGGGTCCCGACGTTCCGCCGTTCGTCCCCACGCCACTGGTGGGGCTCCTGCGTCCCGTTCTCCCGGGCAGCGAGGCGTACCCCCGGGTGACGCAATTGAGCGCCACGGCCCGGTCGTGGCCCGAGAACGTCTCCGGCCGACTGATCGGTGTCCCATCCGACGTGGGCGCCACCTGCGGTGGTCTGGGCCTCCGGGGCATGCTGACCGGCCCTGACGTCCACTGGATCGATCCCTGTGGACTCACCGACCGGTTCCTCGCCGAGACTCCATATGCGACCAACGGTCGGCAGTGGCGCACCGGCCACCTCGACAGGCCCATTCCCGACGGCTACGTCGATGCGATCCGCACCAATGACCCCTCCAGAGTGGTGGATCCACAACTGAGAGTGAAGCTCGAGGAGTTGTGGCGGACGATCCGCTGACCGTCATCTCGACGAGGGCTGATGACGACTCTCGGGCCGTCAGGGCTGGCCTACGATGACCGCTCCTCCCGGCTATGGCCGGATTCGGGGCTGTAGCTCAGCTGGCTAGAGCACCTGCTTTGCAAGCAGGGGGTCGTGGGTTCGAGTCCCATCAGCTCCACCACCATGGCTCGACCTCGGTGCCGTCGCGGTGGCACCGATCACGCGTCGCTCGGCGATGGCGTCGGTGCCGACTTTGCCAAGACTTGGCCTTTCTCTGGGCGGCACCGGTAGCGACACCGACGATCATCGACATCGTCGTACGAATCGCCACCGAATCCAGGAGCACCGATGAGCCGTCACCGAATCGTCACCACCATCACCCTCGCCGCCGTTCTCTCGATGGGCGCAGTCACGGCGACCGCCCTCGTGGCCTCGGCGCACTCGTCGCCACCGACAGCGCCCGACGCAAACACCGGCAACGCCACCGATCTCCCGACCACCCCCGGGAGCATCGACGACGCCCCGGACATCGAGGACGACGAGCTCCCGCCTCCCGCCGAGGTCTCCGATGATCAGGACGAGGACGAGACCGATGATCCGGCCGTCCTGCCCGGGCCACCGCCGATCGCCGAGCGGGGCCGCAGCGCCGAGCATCGCAATGACGACAACGAGCACAGCCGGGGACTGCATCGCGGCACCACGAAGACGCTCACCGATGAGCAGAAGGCGTGCCTGCAGTCCAGCGGCGTGACCAAGCCCGAGGGACGCTTGTCTCCCGAGCAGCGGCGGGAGGCCATCACCAGATTGCGCACCGCCGCCGACACGTGCGGCATCGCCCTTCCCGATCTTCCGGGTTGGACCGACGACGACAGTGCCGACGGAGCCGAGACCGACTGATCAGACCGGCACGTTGAGGGTGACGGTCATGCCCGAAGCAGCATCACCGGTGACCGTGCCCAACTGGGTCTGCCAGCCGTCGCGGAACACCAGGTCGCGGGCCAACGAGATGCGCTGCAGGTTCGACGCGCTGGTGCCATAACCCGACGTGGCGTACACCGCAGCGCAGGCATCCTGGGGCAGGGCCAGTTGTGAGGTCGACACGGCGTTGCGGGCCGAGGTCGCCTTGGCCAACGTCGGGTACACCTCGAAGTGCACGTGCGGCCAACGGCCGTCGTAACAACCGGGGAACACGGTGGTAAAGGTGATCCAGCCGTCGGCATCGGCCTGCTGGACGCCACGCAGCCAGTTCTGGTTGGTGACCCCGCTGGAGTAGAGCGAGTACTTGCCGTCAGGGCTGGCGTGCCATGCGTACATCGCCGCACCGGCGTAGGGCGCACAGCCGCGGGCGATGTCGAGCACCTTGAAGCGCATCGTCAGCGGGACGCCCGACACCGAACCCGACATCGACCCGAAACTGGTGGTGATGTCGCGTCGCACCGCGCCCGACTGGGTGAGCACGTCGGGACCGTTGGTGCCGTCAGCGGGGTAGGGACCCGCCGTCTCGGAGGGGATCTTCGTGCACGATCCGGACGACGCCACGTCGGAGCCGTCGGCCAGCGTTGTGGTGGAGCCGCTCAACATGGTGGTCACCGTCGTCACCGTCAACCGGGCCGCGGTCGACCCGCAGGCGGCCAGCGTCACGGCGCCGATGCCGCCACCGACCAGCCACAGGGCGCGGCGACGGTCGATGAACCGCGGCAGATCACGGTCGATGCCACCGAAATCGTCGTGGGCATCGACGTCGACGTGGTGATCGGGACGCGGCAGGAACTCGTCTGACGTCATCACCCCATCATCGTCGGTCCGGGTCGGAATCAGGTAAGACCCGATTCCGACCCGCCGACGTCGATCACTGGACGGTGATGGTGAAGGTGGTCGGCGTTCCCAAGCCGTTCAAGGACCCCTTGAACACGACGGTGACCTTGGCCGTGCCAGTGCCCAC
>JBJTGD010000196.1:0-14487 GCA_046093735.1 Acidimicrobiia bacterium
ACGGTGAAGTCGACGTGGCCCGGCGTGTCGATGATGTTGATGCGGCAGTCCTGCCACTGACACGTGGTCGCCGCGGAGGTGATGGTGATGCCGCGCTCCTCTCCTGGACCATGTGGTCCATGACCGCCGCACCCTCGTGCACCTCACCGATCTTGTAGTTCTTGCCGGTGTAGTAGAGGATCCGCTCGGTGGTCGTGGTCTTGCCCGCATCGATGTGGGCCATGATGCCGATGTTGCGGGTTCTGGCGAGGGGGTGGGGGCGTGCGGCCATCGTCGTTTCCTGTCGTGGTACTCGAGTTGAGAAGGAGCGGGTGCGGAGATGTCGGGCGGGCGAGGCCGTCCGACGGGGTGTCGAGCGGGTCGACGGTTACCAGCGGTAGTGGGCGAAGGCCTTGTTGGACTCAGCCATCTTGTAGAGGTCCTCGCGTCGCTTGATGGACGCGCCGACCCCGTTGCTGGCGTCGAGCAGTTCGTTGGCGAGGCGCTCGGCCATGGTGCGCTCGCGACGCTGGCGCGAGTAGCCCACGATCCAACGGATGGCCAACGTGTTGGCCCGACGGGGACGCACCTCGACGGGCACCTGGTAGGTGGCGCCACCGACGCGACGGCTGCGCACCTCGAGCTGGGGCTTCACGTTGTCGACGGCGCGCGTGCGGGTGGCGATCGGCTCGCTGCCGGTCTTCTCCTCGATGATGTGCAGCGCCTCGTAGACGATGCGCTCGGCGGTGGAGCGCTTGCCGCGCTGGAGCACCTTGTTGACGAACTGGGTGACGACGACCGACCGGTAGATCGGGTCGGGCATCAACTCACGGCGGGGGGCGGGACCCTTGCGGGGCACGTCAGCTCTCCTTCTTGGCGCCGTAGCGGCTACGGGCCTGCGTGCGATCGCGCACGCCCGAGGTGTCGAGCGTTCCACGGATGATCTTGTACCGGACACCGGGAAGATCCTTCACACGACCGCCGCGCACCAGCACGATGGAGTGCTCCTGGAGGTTGTGTCCCTCACCGGGGATGTAGGCGGTGACCTCCATGCCCGAGGACAGACGGACTCGGGCCACCTTGCGCAGGGCCGAGTTCGGCTTCTTCGGGGTGGTCGTGTAGACGCGCGTGCACACACCCCGACGTTGCGGGGCGCCCTTGAGGGCCGGGGTCTTGCCCTTGGCGGGCTTCGACTGGCGGCCCTTCCGGACCAGCTGCTGGATGGTGGGCACGTGCTACCTCTCGTGGAACGGAACGGGGAGGCCCCGGAGCGGACGGCAAGGTTACGGGCGTCCGGCCCGAACGGGCAAACCCCGGATGGACTCAGGAACCGGCGGAGTCGCCGATGTCGTCGATGTCGGCTTGGGGACGGAGCTCGATGACCTCGGCATCGGGGACCTCGTCCCCGAGCGTGGCCATGTCACCGGCACCCGCCACCATCTCGGCGGCGGTGGCCTCGGCCGCCGCGGCGTCGGCCAGGGTCGTCACCTCGGCGGGGTCGACCGGGGCGGGGACGACGAGATCGCCCGCCATCCGCTCGGCCAGCATCCCGGCCAGACCCTGACCCTCGGCGCCCTCGGCACCCTCCTCCTCGTCACTCGACCAGAAGCCCATGGGCGTGTAGTCGGGAGCGGCGGTGGTGATGTCGCGGTACTTGCCCATTCCGGTACCAGCCGGGATGAGCTTGCCGATGATGATGTTCTCCTTGAGGCCGAGCAGCGAGTCCGAACGGGACTCGATGGCCGCCTCGGTGAGCACCCGGGTGGTCTCCTGGAACGACGCCGCCGACAGCCACGAGTCGGTGGCCAGCGAGGCCTTGGTGATGCCCATGATCTCGGGGCGCCCCTCGGCCGGGGTGCGTCCCTCCATCACCAGCGCCCGGTTGACGTCGCGGTACACCTTCGAGTCGACGCGCTCGCCGGGCAGGAAGTCGGAATCGCCCGGTTCCTGCACGGTGATCTTGCGCGTCATCTGACGCACGATCAGCTCGATGTGCTTGTCGTGGATGGGCACGCCTTGGTCCCGGTACACCTTCTGCACCTCGGTCACGAGGTACTGCTGTGTCTCCTGGACGCCCTTGATCTCGAGGAGTTCCTTGGGATCGCGGGGGCCCTCGACGATGGCGTCACCGGCCACAACCTCCTGGCCGTCGGTCACCTCGAGACGGGCCAGGCTCGGCACGGTGTAGGACTCCTCGGTGCCGTCGTTGGCCACCACGGTGACCACACGGCCCTTGCCCTCGTCCTCGGCGATGCGCACCACGCCCGTGATGCGGGTGAGCGTGGCCTTGCCCTTCGGGCTGCGGGCCTCGAACAGCTCGACGACGCGGGGCAGACCGCCGGCGAGGTCGGTGCTGCCGGCCACACCACCGGTGTGGAAGGTCCGCATGGTGAGCTGGGTACCGGGCTCGCCGATCGACTGGGCGGCGATGACACCCACCGCCTCGCCGATCTCGATCATCTTGCCGGTGGCCAGCGCCAGTCCGTAGGACGCGGCCGACACGCCCAGATCGGAGTCGTCGGTGAGCGGTGACAGCACGCGCACCCGATCGACCTGCGGGTCGTCACGCAGCAGATCGGTCTCGGCCTCGCCGAGCACGGTGCCGCGGGGCAGGACGGTGCCATCGGACAACGTCACGTCGTCGGCCAGGGTCCGACTGTAGAGACGGGTCTCCAGCCACGAACGCTTGCCGGGACGATCGGGCTCGATGCCATCGATCCAGATGCCGCGCACGGCGCCACCCGAGGCGAAGGGATCCTCGTCATTGATGATGAGTTCCTGGGCGACGTCCACGAGACGACGCGTCAGGTAGCCCGAGTCGGCGGTCCGCAGGGCGGTGTCGACCAGACCCTTGCGGGCGCCGGGCGTCGCGATGAAGTACTCCAGCATCGTGAGGCCCTCGCGGAAGTTCGACTTGATCGGTCGGGGGATCATGTCGCCACGGGGGTTGGCCACCAGACCGCGCATGCCGGCGATCTGACGGACCTGCATCATGTTCCCGCGGGCACCCGAGCCGACCATCATGTCGATGGGGTTGAACTTGTCGGCCTTGAGCGAGGCCTCCATGGCCACGCGCACCTCGTCGGTGGCCGTCGTCCAGATCTCCACTTCCTTCTGGCGTCGCTCACCGTCGGTGATGATGCCGCGCCGGAACTGGGTCTCGACCTTCTCGGCTTCCTTCTCGTGCCGGTCGAGGATCTCCTTCTTGGCGTGCGGGGTCTTGACGTCCTCGATGGAGATGGTGAGGCCCGAACGAGTGGCGTAGCGGTAGCAGAGGTCCTTCATGCGGTCGAGCGAACCCGCCACATCGGCCTTCTCGTAGTTGTGGGCCAACTCGTCGACGATGCGACCCATCGCCCGCTTGTCGACGCGGGAGTTGATGTAGTCGAACCCGACCGGCAGCGCGGTGTTGAAGAAGATGCGCCCGGGGGTGGTGGTGCGGTAGAGCGGACGACCGTTCTCCTCCCCCTCGATGTGGTCGGGATGACGGAGGACGACCAGCGCGTGCAGGTCGACGTCGCCGGCCTCGTAGGCCCGCTCGACCTCGTCGAGGTGACGGAACACGCGTCCCTCGCCCTTGGCGCCGGACACTTCCTCGGTGAGGTAGTAGGCACCGATGATCAGGTCCTGGGTCGGCGTGACCAGCGAACGACCGTCGGCGGGCGACAGGATGTTGTTGGCCGACAGCATGAGCACGCGGGCCTCGGCCTGCGCCTCGGCCGACAGCGGCAGGTGCACGGCCATCTGGTCGCCGTCGAAGTCGGCGTTGAACGCCGCGCACACCAACGGGTGGATCTGGATGGCCTTGCCCTCGACGAGGATCGGCTCGAAGGCCTGGATGCCCAGACGGTGGAGCGTCGGCGCGCGGTTGAGCAGCACCGGGTGCTCCTTGATGACGTCCTCGAGCACGTCCCACACCTGCGGACGACGACGCTCGACCATGCGCTTGGCCGACTTGATGTTCTGGGCCAGTTCGGCGTCCACCAGGCGCTTCATGACGAACGGCTTGAACAGTTCGAGCGCCATGAGCTTGGGCAGACCGCACTGGTGCAGCTTGAGGGTCGGGCCGACCACGATGACCGAACGACCCGAGTAGTCGACGCGCTTGCCCAGCAGGTTCTGACGGAACCGACCCTGCTTGCCCTTCAACATGTCGGACAGCGACTTGAGCGGACGGTTACCCGGTCCGGTCACCGGACGACCGCGACGACCGTTGTCGAACAGGGCGTCGACGGCTTCCTGCAGCATGCGCTTCTCGTTGTTCACGATGATCTCGGGAGCACCGAGGTCGAGGAGACGCTTGAGGCGGTTGTTCCGGTTGATGACGCGTCGGTAGAGATCGTTGAGATCGGAGGTGGCGAAGCGGCCGCCGTCGAGCTGCACCATCGGACGCAGTTCGGGCGGGATGACCGGCACGACGTCGAGGATCATGGCCCGCGGGTCGTTGACCCGACGTCCGTTCTCGTCACGGCGGTTGAAGGCCGAGACGATCTTCAGACGCTTGATGGCCTTCTGCTTGCGCTGGGCCGACAGCGGCTTCTGACCCTCCGGCGGGTCGATCTGCTCGCGCAGACGGATCTCGTCGGCATCGAGGTCGATGCGGTCGATCAACTGGGCGATGGCATCGGCGCCCATGCCGCCCTCGAAGTACTCGCCGTAGCGATCGACGAGTTCACGCCACAGCATCTCGTCCTCGATGATCTTGCGGGCGAAGAGGTCCTTGAACTCGTCGAAAGCGCGCACGACGAGATCGAGTTCCATGTCGTAACGCTCGCGGATCGACTGGAGATCCTTGTCGGCGGCGCGCTGACGGGCCTTGATGTCGGTGTCCTTGGCGCCTTCCTTCTCGAGCTTGACGACCTCCTGCTCGAGTTCCTTGTGACGCTTGTCCAGTTCGAGGAGGCACTCCTTCTCGATGGCGTCCTTCTCGCCGAGCATCTCCTGCTCGAGGGCCGACAGGTCCTCGTGACGACGCTCGTCGTCGACCCAGGTGACGAGATTGGCCGCGAAGTAGATGACCTTCTCCAGTTGCTTGGCCTTGAGCTCCTCGCGGGCCTCGGTGCCCATGAGCAGGTAGGCGAGCCAGGAGCGGGTGCCGCGCAGGTACCAGATGTGCACCACCGGGGCGGCCAGTTCGATATGGCCCATGCGCTCGCGGCGGACCTTCGAACGGGTCACCTCGACGCCGCAGCGCTCGCAGATGATGCCCTTGAAGCGCACGCGCTTGTACTTGCCGCAGTAGCACTCCCAGTCCTTCTGCGGACCGAAGATCTTCTCGCAGAACAAGCCGTCCTTCTCGGGCTTGAGCGTGCGGTAGTTGATGGTCTCCGGCTTCTTGACCTCACCGTTCGACCACGTGCGGATCGAGTCCGCCGTGGCCAATCCGATGCGGAGTTGGTCGAAAGTGTTCACGTCGAGCATTGCCATGTCCTCAGCCCCTCTCGGCCCGACGACGAGCGTCGTCCTCGTCGCTGCCGCGTTCCGGTCGGGAAAGATCGATGCCGAGTTCCTCGGCAGTTCGGAAGATGTCCTCGTCGAGCTCGCGCATCTCGATCTCGGCGCCCGAGGTGTTGAGCACCTCGACGTTGAGACAGAGAGCCTGCATCTCCTTGATGAGCACCTTGAAGCTCTCGGGGATACCGGGCTCGGGGATGTTCTCGCCCTTGACGATGGCCTCGTAGACCTTCACGCGACCGAGCACGTCGTCGGACTTGATGGTGAGCAGTTCCTGCAGGCAGTAGGCGGCGCCATAGGCCTCGAGGGCCCACACCTCCATCTCACCGAACCGCTGACCACCGAACTGCGCCTTACCTCCCAGCGGCTGCTGGGTGATCATCGAGTACGGACCGGTCGAACGGGCGTGGATCTTGTCGTCCACGAGATGGGCCAGCTTGAGTATGTAGACCACGCCCACCGTGATGGGGTTGTCGTAGGCCTCGCCGGTGCGTCCGTTGTAGAGCACCATCTTGCCGTCGTCCTGCATCATGCGACCGTCGTCGCCGTAGCGGGGATCGGCCGCTTCAGGCTGCAGGTGCTGGAAGATCGACTTGATCGTCGGGTGCTTGCCCGCCCCCTCCTCCTCGTCCCAGTGCGCGCCGTCGAACACGGGCGTGGCGATGAGCGTCGACGGCGGCGTGACGGGCCGCGTCTTCTTCTCCGTACCGCGCACCGGCTCGTCGCCGACGGTGGAACCGCCGATGGCCCAGCCGTAGCGGGCGGCGTACCCGAGATGGGCCTCGAGCACCTGGCCCACGTTCATGCGAGAGGGCACGCCCAACGGGTTGAGGATGATGTCGACGGGGGTGCCGTCGGACATGAAGGGCATGTCCTCGATGGGGAGGATCTTGGAGATGACGCCCTTGTTGCCGTGACGACCGGCGAGCTTGTCGCCCACGCTGATCTTGCGCTTCTGGGCCACGTAGACGCGCACCAGTTGGTTCACGCCCGGCGGCAGTTCATGGCCCTCGTCTCGGCTGAACACCTTGACGTCGATGACCTTGCCCTGCTCGCCGTGCGGCACCTTGAGCG
The DNA here is from genome assembly GCA_046093735.1 of Acidimicrobiia bacterium. Taxonomy (GTDB): domain Bacteria; phylum Actinomycetota; class Acidimicrobiia; order Acidimicrobiales; family Acidimicrobilacustridaceae; genus Acidimicrobilacustris. Next base: position 6,508 of record JBJTGD010000196.1, read on the forward strand.
ACGTGTCGCGCACCTCGCGGGCCTTCTCGCCGAAGATGGCGCGCAGCAGGCGCTCCTCCGGGGTCAGCTCCGTCTCGCCCTTGGGCGTGACCTTGCCCACCAGCACATCGCCGGCATGCACCTCGGCACCGACGCGGATGATCCCGCGCTCGTCGAGGTCGGCGAGGATCTCGTCGGACAGGTTCGGGATGTCCCGGGTGATCTCCTCCGGACCGAGCTTGGTGTCGCGTGCGTCGATCTCGTGCTCGTGGATGTGGACCGACGTGAGCACGTCGTCCTTCACCAGTCGCTCCGAGAGGATGATGGCGTCCTCGAAGTTGTAGCCCTCCCACGGCATGAAGGCCACGACGAGGTTCTTGCCCAACGCCAACTCACCGTTGTCGGTGGAGGGACCGTGGGCGAGGATGTCGCCCTTCTTGACGGACTGCCCGGCCACCACGATCGGCTTCTGGTTGATGCAGGTGTCCTGGTTCGACCGCTCGAACTTGAGCAGGCGGTACACGGCGCGGCCCTGGGTCTTGTACTGGACGATGATGGCGTTGCCGTCGACCTCGCTCACCGTGCCGTCGTCGGTGGCCAGGATCATGTCGGCGGCATCACGGGCGGCCCTCGACTCGATACCGGTGCCGATGTACGGGGCCTCGGCCCGCAGCAACGGCACGGCCTGCCGCTGCATGTTGGCGCCCATGAGGGCCCGGTTGGCGTCATCGTGCTCGAGGAACGGGATGAGCGCGGTGGCGACCGACACGATCTGCTTGGGCGAGACGTCCATCAACTGGACCTCGGCGGGAGCCACGTTCGAGATCTCGGTGGTGGCGCCGAAGAACACGTCGCGCTCGAGCATGAGCTTGAGTTCGCCCAGCGTGGCCGCCTGCGGCGAGCGACGCACGAGCACGCGGTCGGCCTTGAAGGTGCCGTCGGGATTGAGGGGTGCGTTGGCCTGGGCGACCACGTACTCCTCCTCCTCGTCGGCGGCCAGGTAGACGATCTCGTCGGTGACGCGACCGTTGACCACCTTGCGGTAGGGCGACTCGATGAATCCGAACTCGTTCACCCGGGCGAAGGTGGCCAGCGCGCCGATGAGCCCGATGTTCGGACCTTCCGGGGTCTCGATCGGGCACATGCGTCCGTAGTGCGAGAAGTGCACGTCACGAACCTCGAACCCGGCTCGCTCACGCGACAGACCACCCGGACCGAGCGCCGAGAGGCGACGGCGATGGGTGAGGCCCGACAGCGGATTCACCTGATCCATGAACTGCGACAGCTGCGAGGTCCCGAAGAACTCCTTGATGGCCGCCACCACCGGACGGATGTTGATGAGCGTCTGCGGGGTGATCGCCTCGACGTCCTGAGTGGTCATGCGCTCGCGCACGACACGCTCCATGCGGGACAGACCGATACGCACCTGATTCTGGATCAACTCACCCACCGAGCGGATACGACGGTTGGCGAAGTGGTCCTGATCATCGAGTCGGTAGCCCGGCTCGGCGTTCACCAGGTTCAACAGGTACGTGGTGGCCGCCAGCACCTCGGACGGCGTGAGGGTGCTCTGGTCGATCTCCGGCCGCTCCAACTCGATCCCGAACAGCTTCTCGATCTTGTCGAGTTCCGGACCGAGCTTTCGGTTGAGCTTGTAGCGGCCGACGCGGGAGAGGTCATAACGACGGCTCTCGAAGAAGGCGTTGCGGAAGTAGGCCTTGGCCGACTCGACCGACGGCGGCTCACCCGGACGGGCGCGCTTGTAGATCTCGACGAGGGCCTCGTCCTGGGTCGGTGCGAGGTCCTTGTCCTTCTCCCACTGCCCCTCGAGGAAGTCGAAGTGGCGAACGAGCCGCTCGAGGAATCCGGGCTGGTTCTCCTCGTCGTAGCCGAGCGCACGCAACAGGACGAAGAGGCTCAGGCGACGCTTGCGAGCGACACGGCAGCCGGCAGTGACGTCCTTGCCCGGCTTCTGCTCGACGTCGAACTCGATCCACTCGCCGCGGTAGGGATGGATGGTGCCGGTGACCAGCTGATGCTTCTGCAGGTTGCGCAGACGGAACCGCTCACCCGGCTGGAAGATGACGCCCGGCGACCGCACGAGCTGCGACACGACCACGCGCTCGGTGCCGTTGATCACGAACGTGCCCTTGTCCGTCATCATGGGGAAGTCGCCCATGAAGACGGTCTGTTCCTTGATCTCGCCGGTCGCCGCGTTCATGAAGCGGGCGCGCACGAAGATCGGGGCGGAGAAGGTCATGTCCTTCTCCTTGCACTCCTCCACCGTGAACTTGGGCGGCGGACGCAGATCCTCGTCGTCGGGATCGAACTCGAGCTCTAGTTGCAAAGTCTCGGCGAAGTCCTTGATGGGACTGATGTCCCGGAAGGTCTCGGCGAGACCCTGCTGCAGGAACCACTCGAACGACGCGCGCTGGATGGCGATCAGGTCGGGGAGGTCGAGTGCTTCGTCGAGATTCGCGAACGAGTAGCGGTCACGGACGGTCTGACGAGCGGACAAGGAGGTCTCCTGTGTCGGTTGGGCGTGACGCTCTGCGGCGGGGCGCGTCGGACCGTGGTGGACGACTCGACAGCACCCAGGGACCCGGCAGGGCGGACCGCTGATCCTAGGACCGGGACGCGTGGAAGAGCAACCCTGGAATCCGGGCCTCTACGGCGGCGGAGACGGGCGCTCTGTCGGGGGATCATCCACTTCTGCCCCGATGGAATTGGCGGCAACCTAGACCGGCCCCCACAGGGGGTCAAGCGTTCCCGGACGCGACGATGCCCACCCCCGCAGGAGGGGGCATCGTCTGGGTGGACGGGCGGACCCGCCCGGGACTACTTCAGCTCGACGGTGGCGCCGGCACCCTCGAGGGCGGCCTTGGCCTTCTCGGCGTCCTCCTTGGAGGCGTTCTCGAGCACGGTCTGGGGGGCACCGTCGACCAGGTCCTTGGCCTCCTTGAGGCCCAGGTTGGTCAGCGCGCGCACCTCCTTGATGACCTGGATCTTCTTGTCGCCGGCACCAGTCAGGACGACGTCGAACTCGTCCTTCTCGGCCTCGGCCTCGCCACCACCGGCACCGCCGGCGGCCGGGGCCGCAGCCGCGACGGCCACGGGGGCGGCCGCGGTCACGCCGAACTTCTCCTCGAAGTCCTTCAGCAGCTCGCTCAGTTCGAGCACCGACATGCCGGCGATCGCGTCGAGGATCTCTTCCTTGGTTGCCATTTCAGCTCTCCTGGGTGTCACCCTCGGCCTCGGCCGGGGCGGTCTCGGTGTCGGACGCGGGCTCGGCCGCGGCCTCGGGTGTCTCGGTGATGTCGGTGGTCTCGGGGGTGGTCTCGGTCGCCTCGGCGGTGGCATCGACGACCGCGGGTTCGGTGCTCGGGGACTCCGGGGCACCGCCCTTCTGAGCGATCAACGCCGCCAGTCCGTAGGCGAAGTTGCGGGGCAGCGCCTGCAGCAATCCGGCGAACTGCACCATCGGGGCGGCCATGAGGCCGGCCAGACGGGCGAGCAGTTCCTCGCGGGGGGCCACATCGGCGAGGGCCTCGACCTCGGCGGCGCCGAGGAGCTTCTCCCCCAGCACTCCGCCCTTGACCACCAGGTTCGGATTGCCCTTGGCGAACTCGCGCAGGGCCTTGGCGACGGCGACGGGATCACCGGCGCCGGCGGGAACGAAGGCGATGGCCGTCGGTCCGGTCAACTGGGCATCGAGGTCCAGTCCCAGTTCGTTCGTCGCACGACGCACGAGCGTGTTCTTGTAGACCTTGTACTCCCCGCCGGCCTCGCGCAGCGCACGGCGCAACGTTGCCAGGCCGGCCACGTCGATACCGCGGTACTCGGTCAGCACGACCGCCTCGGCTCCGTCGAAGCGCTCACGCACCTCGGCGACCACGGCGACCTTCTCCGGTCTCGGGTTGTCCATCGCACCTCCTCTCTTCTGTCTGGTGTGTCTGTCTGATGTCTCTGTCTGGTGTGTCGTCGGCTCTCCGGTGCTGGCGGCACCGTGTCGCCCCTTCCAAGGGACCGACCCGCACAGGCCGGATCCCGGGTGCCCAGTCGTCCGAACGCACGACGGGGCGTCCGCCGCGTGCGCGGGAACGCCCCGTGAATGGGAGGTTCACCTCGTCAGGAGGGTCCGCGAGGACCTGTTACGCCCCGAAGGGCTCCGGATGTCTGCGGCGAGCGGTCTCGATTGTGGCTGCCGGAGCAGCAGGGGTGGAACGGTAGACGAACGGCGGACCCGGGGGCCAGCCCGCGTCAGGCCTCGTCGGCCACCAGGACCCGTTGCGGGTCGATCTTGACCCCGGGACCCATGGTCGACGACACCGTGATCTTGCGCAGGTAGCGACCCTTGGCCGAGGACGGCTTGGCCTTCTCCAACTCCTCGACGACGGCGCGGAGATTGGCAGCCAGGGCGGCCGGCTCGAACGAGACCTTGCCGATCGGCACGTGCACGTTGCCCTGCCGATCGGTGCGGTACTCCACCTTGCCGCCCTTGAAGTCGGCCACGGCCTTGCCCACATCGGGGGTCACGGTGCCGGTCTTGGGGTTGGGCATGAGGCCCCGCGGGCCGAGCTGCCGACCGAGCTTGCCCACCTGGGGCATCAGATCGGGGGTGGCGATGACCATGTCGAAATCCATCCTCCCGCCCTCGACCTCGGCCAGCAGATCGTCGGCCCCGACGAACTCGGCTCCGGCCTCACGAGCGGCCTGGGCCGCCTCGCCGGTGGCGAACACGGCGATGCGGACATCGGAACCCGTTCCCGAGGGGAGGGCCACCGTGCCGCGCACCATCTGGTCCGCCTTGCGGGGGTCGACACCGAGACGGACGGCCAGTTCGACCGTCTCGTCGAACTTGGCCCGGGCCATGGTCTTGACCATGGTCACGGCCTGGGTGGTGCCGTGGAGTTCGGCGTTGTCGTAGGTCTCGACCGCGCTGCGGTAGTTCTTGCCATGCGTCGCCATGAGGCTCCCTCGGGTCGGGCACCGTCACCGGTGCGGTCCAGCGCGGCGGGCGAGGTGGTCCCGACGCGTCCTGCCAGAGCAGGCAGATGTGTGGTCAGACGATGTCGATGCCCATAGAGCGGGCGGTGCCGGCGACCTGGAGGCGGGCCGCCTCGAGATCATTGGCATTGAGATCGGGCAGCTTCACCTTGGCGATCTCCGTCACCTGTGCGTCGGTGATGGTGCCGGCCACGGTGCGCGACGGGGTCTGCGAACCCTTGGGCAGACCAGCCGCCTCCTTGATGAGCACCGAGGTGGGCGGGGTCTTGAGGATGAACGTGAACGAACGATCCTCGAACACCGTGATCTCCACCGGGATGATCGTGCCCTTCTGCGCCTCGGTCCGGGCGTTGTACTCCTTGCAGAAGTCCATGATCGCCACGCCGTGCGGACCCAGCGCGGTGCCGACCGGCGGCGCGGGATTGGCGGCGCCCGCGGGGATCTGGATCTTCACGACCGCCGCAACCTTCTTCTTGGCCATGTCCTTGTGTCCTCTGCTGTCCTCTACTCGGTTCCTGCGTTCCTGTGGGCTGCGTCAGAGCTTCGCGACCTGCGAGAACTCCAACTCGACAGGCGTCTCGCGACCGAAGATGTTCACGAGTACCTTGAGCTTGAGCTGGTCCTCGTTGATCTCGACGATCTCGCCCGAGAAGTCCGCGAACGGACCCTCCTTGACCCGCACCGTCTCGCCCTGCTCGTACTCGAGCCGGGGGCGTCCACGCTTGGCCGAGACCTCTTCGGACTCGTCCTTCACGGCGAGGAAGTTCTCGACATCACGACGGGGCAGCGGCGAGGGCTTGGCCCCCTGGCCGACGAATCCGGTGATGCCGGGGGTGTTGCGGATCACGTACCACGAGTCGTCGGTCATGTCGCAACGGACGAGCAGGTAGCCGGGGAACACCTTCTTCTGCACGACCTGCTTCTTGCCGTTCTTGAACTCGACGACGTCCTCCATGGGGATGACGACCTCGTGGATGCTCTCCTCCATGTTCATGGAGGTGATGCGGGCTTCGAGGTTCTGCTTGACCTTCTTCTCGTAGCCAGACTGTGTATGCACCACGTACCAGCGGCCCGGCCGGTCGAACGGGCTCTGGGGCCGCGGTCGCTCCTCGACCAGCAACTCCTCGGCGTCGAGCACGACGACGTCGCCGACGACGGCCTCGCCGGTGCTCTCCTCGGTGGTGGGGATCTCTTCGTAGGTGCTCATGCGTCGAACAATCTCAGTACGGCCTCGGAGAACACCCAGTCGATCCCGAAGATGACTGCGGTGAACACGATGAGGGTCACGATGGTGATGATGGAGTAGTTGATGGTCTCCGAGCGGGTCGGCCACGCCACCTTGCGCAACTCCGACCGGACCTCGCGGGCGAACTCCACGGGGCCGGTGCGCTCGCGTCGCTGCTGCTGCGGGCCACGCCGGGTACGGATCGGCTCACCGTCGGGGCCGAGTTCGCCCTGGCGCTGCAACATGCGCTTCTGTTCACGATTGAGGGCCATGGGACTTCCGCGGGTGGTGCCAGTGGGATTCGGAGGGAGGGGCCGCCGGAGCGGGTCGTACGAGCAGGGCAGAAGGGACTCGAACCCCCAACCGCCGGTTTTGGAGACCGGTGCTCTACCAGTTGAGCTACTGCCCTAGGGCATCGCCGAGCCTGCGAGGGTACCAGCGGGGCGCCGGACCCCGGCGAGCCGGAGCGCTGAACACTAGGCCCGGGGACGGTGGGAGTGCGAACCGGGTCAGGCCGATCGACGACGGACGGCCACGGCCGCGCCCAGCCCGACGGCGGTGACGGTGGCCAGACCGACCGCCATCCCCCGACGGACGACCCGGCGGCGGCGGGCCGCCCGAGCCTCGAGGGCCGCCCGGACCTCGTCGGTGGCCGGGGGGCCGGCCTCACCGGGGGCCAGGGCACCCACAGTCCGTCGGATCCGACGGTGCTGGGCCAGTGCCGCCTGACAACGCAGGCATCCCCGCACGTGGGCGAACTCCTCATCGGCCAGCGCACCCGGGTCGTCGACCAGGGCCGGGAGACGTCGGGCCAGGCGGTCACATGGCCCGGACATGGGGAATCCCCTCTCGACTGTCAGGTTCGGCGGAGGGTCTGCCGGCCACCGCCTGCAGGAAGATGTCGTCGCGCAATCGACGTCGGGCCCGGTGCAACCGCACCTTCGCCGCCGCCGTCGAGATCCCCAACGCGGCGGCGATGGCCTCGTGGGAGAGGTCGTAGATGTCGCGCAGCACCACCACGGCCCGCAGTCGCGGCGGCAGGGCGGCGATGGCGGCCCGCACCCGCTCCTGCAGGTGCGCGGCCTCGGCCCGACCGACCGGGTCGTGGGCCGGGGTGCGATCCTCGGGATCAACGGCCTCGAGATCCTCGTGCCGGTGGCGCCGGCGACGTCCCACGTGCGTAGCCGCACAATTGGCCGTGATGCGGTAGAGCCAGGTGGTGAACCGGGCATCCCCGCGGAACCGACGCAGCGCCCGGTGGGCCCGCAGGTACGCCTCCTGACAGACCTCGAGCGCATCCTCCCGGTCACCGGTCAGACGATGGGCCAGCGCGTAGGTCTCCGCCCATGTCCGGCGGACCAACTCGTCGAACGCCGCCCGATCACCGTCGCGCGCCGCCACGACGAGGGGGGTCAGGTCGTCGACGCCGTCACCGGTGCCCACGCCCACCCCCCGTTCGTCGTCGGACTCAGCGGGTCTCCTTGTGCGTGGTGTGCGCACGGTCCCACTTGCAGTACTTGGTGAGTTCGATGCGCTCACGGTCGTTGATCTTGTTCTTGGTGGTGATGTAGTTGCGGCGCTTGCACGTCTGGCACTCCAGCGTGACCTGCACCCGCTTCTCGTTCTTGGCCATGTCTGCTCAGTTCACTTGAGGATCTTGGTGACGCGACCCGCACCGACGGTACGACCGCCCTCACGGATGGCGAACCGCAGACCCTCTTCCATCGCGATCGGATGGATCAGTTCCACGGTCATCTCGGTGTTGTCAC
>JBJTGD010000197.1:0-3301 GCA_046093735.1 Acidimicrobiia bacterium
CCGGGCGGGCCGCCCACGACGGAAGGCCATCGAGTCGCTTGCCCGGACGTGGCGCTCGTCGGTCCCCGTCCACCGAGAAGGGCGCCGCCACCAGCCGGCCGACCACGCCATCGGCCACCACGACCTCGGCGAACGTGGCCCGGGCCGCCACGTGGGCGCTGGCCAGCACCTCGGCCGGCGTGAGCACCGGCGTGATCCGCACCCCGTACCGGTCGCCCTGCGCCGCCAGTTCGTCGCGGGTACCGGCGGCGAACATCGCCGGGAGCCGTTCGATGATTGCCGCCCGGGCGCTCGGACCGAGCATCGGCTCGTCCCACTCCCCACCGGTCCACTCCTCCGGTGAGCCGAGCCAGGTGATGAGCGACCGCCACTCACCCGCCGACATGGGCAACACCAGTCGGGCCAGTCCGTCGGTGCATGCGTAGAGCGGATAGGAGCCGGCGCCGACACGTTGCGGGGGCATACCCAGCGTCGACCACAACGGGAGACTCATGTCGGTGCAGTGCGCCAAGGCCAGCACCGCCGACACGTCGACGACCTGACCCGGGGCGCCGTCCGCCACCTCGGTGAGCGCCACCAGCGCACCGAGCACACCGAGGACCGCGCCCATGTCGTCGGCCATGCGACCCGGCGCCGAGACCGGCGGCAATTCGGGTACGCCGGCCCGAACCACGAAGCCAGCCATGGACTGCTCGACCAGTTCGGTGGTGGGCCAGTCTGCACCCGCACCGGCGCGCCCCGTTGCGGTGAGCGCCACCACCACCAGCTGCGGGTGGTCGGCCACCAACGAGTCGGGATCACCCCAGGAGTCATCGGACACCAGGGCCACATCGGCACCGTCGAGGACCGCGTGCAGTCCGATGCGGTCATGCTCCGACCCGGGATCGAGCTCGACCCGATCGACGCCGGCACTGCGCACGAACGCGCCGAGATCGACACCGTCCACCATGCGCCACGAGCCACCCGCGCCACTCGGCGCTGCGCCCTCGACGCGCACGACCTGCGCGCCGAGATCGGCGAGGACCCGCGCCGCCAGACGCCCGCGTTCGACGGTGAGATCGACCACGCGAAGACCGTCGAGCAACTCCGCCATGAACGCACGCTACGTCGCCCCACGCACGACCGCCCAGCGAACCTGCGCCCATCAAGGTCCTACGATCCAGCCATGACCGACAGCCGAGTGCGCACCATCGTCGACGACCTGCACTTCGCCGAAGGACCTCGCTGGCGAGACGGGCGCGTGTGGTTCAGCGACATGCACGATCGACGGGTCGTCTCCACCGATCTGCACGGTGACGCCCGCACCGAAGCGCGACTCGAGGACGATGAACCCTCGGGTCTGGGCTGGCTCCCCGATGGGCGTCTGTTGGTGGTGGCCATGGAGACCCAGCAGTTGCGACGGGTCGAGGCGGACGGAACGGTGGTCGTGCACGCCGACCTCTCGTCAGCCGCCGTCGGTTCGCTCAACGACATGATCGTCTCCTCCGACGGCACCGCCTACATCGGCGACATGGGGCAACGCATCCACGAGGGCGGCTCGATCCAGCCGGGTCGAACCTTCTGCGTCCGACCCGACGGTTCGTGGTTCGTGGCCGCCGAGGAGCTGGCCTCACCCAACGGCCACGTACTGACCCCCGATGAACGGACCCTGCTGGTGGCCGAGAGCGGCGGCGGTCGCATCGCCGCCTTCGACCGGGCCGAGGACGGCACGCTGTCGAATCGACGGGTGTACGTGACGCTGCGACCAGCACCCGACGGTCCGGCCTTCGCCCCGCCCGACGGGATCTGCCTCGATGCCGAAGGGGCGGTGTGGGTGGCCGACCCGATCGGCGCCCGCGTCCTGCGGGCCGAGCCCGATGGCACCACCACCGAGGAGCATCGCTTCGACGGCCTCATCCCCGTGGCCTGCGTGCTCGCCGGAGCGGACCGACGCACGTTGGTGGTGTGCGCGGCCGCCGACTGGAGGCGCGAGGTCGTGAAGGCCGCCCGCACCGGTCGACTGCTGGCCCTCGAGGTCGAGGTGCCCGGCTGCGGGAAGCCCTGACCCGTTCACCTCACCGGTCCCACGCCCCGACTCGCGCCACCGACTCAGGCCACCGCAGAGGGAACGAGACTCGTCGGATCCAGTTCGAGCAGTTCGATGGCGTTGGTGCGCATGATGCGCTCCAGTTCCTCGGCCGAGACCATCTCGGCGATGCGAGCCACCACCTCAGGCGTGGACGGCCACGTCGAGTCCTGATGCGGGTAGTCGGTCTCGAACAACATCTGCGTCACGCCGATGAGGTCGCGCGTGCGCACGCCGACGGTGTCGTCGAAGAAGCACCCGAACACACGGCCCGGGACGTACGAACTCGGGAGTTCGGTCACCGCCGAGTCGATCTCCGACCAACCGGAGCTCTGCTCGAAGACCCGATCGCACCGCTCGAACACGTAGGGCATCCATCCGATCTGGCTCTCGGAGAAGGCGATGCGCACATTGGGATGGCGGGCCAGCACGCCGGACAGCAGCCAGTCGGAGAGCGCCATGAAGGCATTGATCGACGTGACGGCCACACCGACACCCGAGGGTGCGTCGATGCTGGTCTGCGGCATCTTCGAACCGGATCCGATGTGCATGTGCACCGACACACCCGTCTCGTCACAGGCCGCCCACAGCGGCTCCCAGTGACCGTTGCGAGCATGGATCGACGGCAGCCCGAGGTAGGTGGGCAACTCGGGGAAGGTGATGGCCCGCACACCGAGCGCGGCCACGCGTCGCACCTCGGCCGCCGCCAGCTGTGGGTCCCACAGCTGCACCAGACACAGCGGGATGAGGCGTCCACCGCTGGGACCGCACCACTCCTCGATCATCCAGTCGTTGTAGGCGCGCACGCACAGGTCGGCGACGGTCTTGTCCGGCGACTCGAGGAACATCTGACCGGCGAAGCGAGGGAACGTGGGGAAGCACAGCGACCTCTCGATGTGGGCCACGTCCATGTCGGCCAGCCGGGCGGCGCCGTCCCAACACCCGGGTCGCATCTCGGAGAACGGGATCGGCTGCAGGGTGAAGTCCTCGGGCGCGAAGCCGGCACAGGCCATCACCTGCGGGATGGGTCGCAGCGCGTCGCCGAACACCCACCAGTCGGCGCGGGGGCCGTCACCACCCTTGAGGAAGCTGTGGGCGCCGGTCTCGGGATCGAACCGCACCTCGCAGGTGTCCTCCACCACGTGCGGCCCCCGATCGCGCAACGCCGTCGGCAGTCGAGACGTCCACACGTCCTGAGGCTCGACCACGTGGTCGTCGACGGAGATGACCCACGGC
>JBJTGD010000198.1:0-6996 GCA_046093735.1 Acidimicrobiia bacterium
ATCGCCGTTCGGATCTCGCCCTGTGCTCCCGAACTCGATCGATTGGCCGTTCGCTGGATCGTGACGACCCGGGAGATCGATGGAGCGTGCCTCCGGCCGATGCCATCGGTTCGCGGTCCGGAGGGGACGCCTATCCGGCTCTATGAGCGGCTTCCGGGCCGATCCGCTCCGGATGGAGATCCGGGCGCGTGTTAGCGACCGCCGCGTTCGACCCAGTCGTGCCGTTTGGGTTCGAGATTGATGTTCGAGTAGCGGTCGTGGTCCAAGCGGTGGGCCCACCGCTCGTGCAGGAGGTCGTACTCGTCGCCGCTCACCGTGGGATCGCGGGTCACACTCTCGAAGTGGTAGAGCACGGCGAACGGCGTCCACACCGTCCGGTAACCGGCCTCCTGGAGCTTGAGGGCGAAGTCGACGTCATTGAAATTGTTGTCGAACGCAGTGCTGAAGCCACCGACCTCGTCGAACACATCGGGACGGATCATCAGCGCGGCGGCCGTCACCCCGATGCACTCGCGTTCGAGTGTGAGCATGCTGAACGGACCGTGGTCCTCCGACGATCCCTTGAAGAAGATGTGATACGGATCACCGTTGTACACGTGACCGGCGTGCTGGAGCGTGCCGTCGCTGAACAGCAACTTGGCGCCGACCGATCCGACGTCGGTCTCGAGGGCAAGTCCGACCATCGTCTCGATGGTGTCGGGGTTGACGAGCTCGACGTCGTCGTTGAGCAGTAGCAGCAGCTCGCCCGCAGAGTGGATGCGTCCGAGGTTGATCTTCTCGGAGAAGTTGAACGGCCGATCGAACCACACCAGTCGCAGTCGATCGCCGGCGACGCGTCGGATGGCCTCGACGACAGGTTGACTGGTCGTGGTGTCGGCCACCACGACGAACTCCAGAAGCGGGTAGGTCCCCCGATCGAGGATCGAGCGGATCGCCTCGACGACGAAGCATCGCTCGACGCCCCACACGCGGCCACTCGACCCTCGGGTGGGGAGGAGGACGCTCACCAGCGGCGGATCGGTCAAGTGCCGGCGCACCCGATAGGTGCCCGGCGGCTCCTTGCTCTCGACCGTCGCATCGAGTCCGATCCTCTCGCAGTGGGCCTGGATGGCCCGCCGGCCCGCTTCGATGGCGTAGGGCTTCGCCCCGATGTCCGAGGCGGTCGACGTGGGGAGTTGTCGCCAGTGGTAGAGCACCTCGGGGATGTGGTGAATGCTTCGGGCCCGCTCGGTGACGCGCAGGATCAGGTCGTAGTCCTGTGAGCCGTCGAATCCGTCGTGGAAGCCGCCGACGGCATCGACGAGTTCGGTGCGCATGACCGACAGGTGGCAGCAGTAGTTCTGGGAGCGCAGTCGCTCGGGCGACCAGTCCGGTTTGTAGAACGCATTGATGTGATCGCCCTGTGGCGAGAGTTGGTCCTCGTCCGAATACAGGTAATCGATGGTGGGATCGGCGTCGATGGCGCGGGCCACCGAGGCCAGCGCCCGTCGGGCCAGGAGGTCGTCGTGGTCGAGTAGGACGATCCACTCGCCGGTGGCCGCGCTCAGTCCATCGTTGGAGGCGCTGACGATTCCGCCGTTGTCAGCGCGAAGGATGACCCGGATGCGGGGATCACTGGCCCGGGACTCCTCGAGGACGCTGCGGACCCGCGGATCGGTGGAGCGATCGTCGATCAGCAGCAGTTCCCAGTCGCCGAACGTCTGCTCCCGCACCGAGTCGATGGTCTGACGAAGGACGTCGGGCGGCGGATCGAAGACGGGGGTGACGATGCTGAAGCGTGGGCTCATCGTCGGGCGGTGCGGGCGGCGACGCCGACGGCCCGCCGAGCGAGCCCGAGCACTCGGGTGCCCCGGGCCATCTGCCGGATCACCAGTCGCCGGATGAGCACGAAGTCGCGTCGGTAGCGAGCCACGTCGGTCTCCAACGCCGAGATCCGGGCTCGGGCCCGACCGAGTTCGGCTTCGGCGGAGATGGCCACATCGCGGGCTCCGAGCACGTCGAGCCGCAACTTCTCGTACGACTCCTCGGAGGGCCCGACGAGGGCGCGAAGATGCTCGACCTCGGCCCGCAGGGCGAGGAGTTCGCGCTGTTGCGCGTCGGTGTCGAGGGGGGAGGGCTCGCTCATCGCCCCGCGAGCATAGGGGGGTGTCAGGGCGTGGACGGTGCGCCCATCAATCCCGGGCGAAGCGGGCCAGCAGCGTGCGGGCCGCCCGGGTGGGGGTGAGGGTGCCAGCGGCCACCTCGGTCTCGATCACGGGAAGGAGCGCGGCGACGGCGGCATCGTCACGGAACCGATCGAGCAACGTGTCGCCGATCTCGCTCCACAGCCACGCCGTCGACTGGCCGGCCCGGGCCGTGGCCAGTTCGCCGCTGTCAGACACGGTCGACTCGAACCGCTCCACCGCCGACCACACCTCATCGATCCCTCGGCCCTCCAGCGCCGAACAGGCCAGCACCTCGGTGGCCCATGCCTCCCACTTCGGTCGTAGGAGATGCACGGCGTTGGCGTAGTCGGCCCGGGTGCGTCCGGCCGCCGCGGCGAGGTCGCCGTCGGCCTTGTTCACGATGACGAGATCGGCCAGTTCCATGATCCCGCGCTTGATGCCCTGCAACTCGTCGCCGCCGCCGGGGGCGACCAGCAGCGCGAACAGATCCACCATGTCGGCCACCGCCACCTCGGACTGGCCCACGCCGATGGTCTCGATGAGGACCACGTCGAAGCCCGCGGCCTCGCACAACAGCATCGCCTCGCGCGTGCGACGGGCCACACCCCCCAACTGCGTACCTCCGGGGGAGGGACGGATGAAGGCATCGGGCCGGTTCGACAACTCGGTCATGCGCGTCTTGTCGCCGAGGATCGACCCGCCGCTGCGTCGACTCGACGGGTCGACGGCCAGCACGGCCAACCGATGACCGGCACCGACGATGTGGAGACCGAACGCCTCGATGAAGGTCGACTTGCCCACTCCGGGTGGACCGGAGACGCCGACCCGCACGGAACCGCCCGTGGCCGGCAGCACCGCGTCGAGCACGGCGTCGGCGATGGCTCGGTGATCGACCCGGGTCGACTCGGCCAGGGTGATGGCGCGGGCCAACGCCCGTCGGTCACCGGCGCGCAGTCCGGCGACGAGCTCGTCGGCGTCGTCGGTCGGACGGTCCAAGGCTCAGGAGTTCCGTCGGGCCGAGACGAGCCCCAGCACCTTGCGGGCGGCCACGGTGATGTTGGTGCCTGGGCCGAACACGGCGTCCACGCCGGCCGCTTCCAGCATCGGGTAGTCCTGCGGGGGGATCACCCCGCCGCACACCACCACCACGTCGTCGGCCCCGGCCTTGCGCAACTCGTCGATGAGCATGGGCACGAGGGTCTTGTGACCGGCGGCCTGTGATGAGATGCCGACTACGTGCACGTCGTTCTCCACCGCGTCGCGCGCCGCTTCGGCCGGGGTCTGGAACAACGGACCCATGTCGACATCGAAGCCGAGGTCGGCGAAGGCGGTGGCGATCACCTTGGCGCCCCGGTCGTGGCCGTCCTGCCCCATCTTGACCACCAGGATCCGCGGGCGGCGGCCCGCCTCGCGGGCGAACTGCTCGATCTCCGCCTGCAACTCGGCGTAGTCGGCGTCGCCCTCGTAGGCCTTCCCGTACACACCCGAGATGGTACGGACCTCGGCCCGATGACGGCCGAATGCCGACTCCATGGCATCGGAGATCGCGCCGAGCGTGGCCCGGGCCCGGGCCGCCACGACGGCCAGGGCCAACAGGTTGGCCTCGCCAGCGGCGCCGTCGGCCAGTGCCGCCAGCGACGCACGACAGGCATCCTCGTCGCGCTCGGACCGCACCTTCGCCAACTTGGCCAACTGTTCGTCGCGCACCCGTGTGTTGTCGATGTCGAGCACGTCGACCAGTTCCACGTCCTCGGGCACGTACTTGTTGACACCGACGACGATGTCCTCGCGACGATCGATCCGGGCCTGCTTGCGGGCCGCCGACTCCTCGATGCGCAACTTGGGCATACCGGATTCGACGGCCTTGGTCATGCCGCCCAGCTCCTCGACCTCGCCGATCAGCGCCCACGCCGCGTCGACCAGTTCGTTGGTCAACGCCTCGACGTAGTACGAGCCACCGAGAGGATCGACCGTGCTGGTCACTCCGCTCTCCTCGGCCAGGATCAACTGGGTGTTGCGGGCGATGCGCGCGCTGAAGTCGGTGGGGAGACCGAGGGCCTCGTCGAACGAGTTCGTGTGCAGGCTCTGGGTGCCACCGAGCACCGCGGCCATCGCCTCGATGGTGGTGCGCACGATGTTGTTGTACGGGTCCTGCTCGGTGAGCGACACGCCCGAGGTCTGACAATGCGTGCGCAACATGAGCGACGCCGACTTCTTCGGTTCGAACTCGCTCATCACCCGATGCCACAGCACACGCGCGGCGCGTAGCTTGGCCACCTCCATGAAGAAGTTCATCCCGATGGCGAAGAAGAACGACAGGCGACCGGCGAAGGCGTCGACGTCGAGACCCTTGGCCAGTGCGGCGCGCACGTACTCCTTGCCATCGGCGATGGTGAAGGCCAACTCCTGCACCGCCGTCGCGCCCGCCTCCTGCATGTGGTAGCCGGAGATCGAGATCGAGTTGAACTTCGGCATCTCCTCGGCCGTGTACTCGATGATGTCGGCGATGATCCGCATGCTGGGGGTCGGCGGGTAGATGTAGGTGTTGCGGACCATGAACTCCTTGAGGATGTCGTTCTGGATGGTCCCGGCCAGCAGCGAACGGTCGACACCCTGTTCCTCGCCGGCCACGATGAACATGGCCAGCACGGGGATCACCGCACCGTTCATCGTCATCGACACCGACATCTGGTCGAGGGGGATCCCGTCGAAGAGGATCTTCATGTCCTCGACCGAGTCGATGGCCACACCGGCCTTGCCGACGTCGCCGACCACGTTGGGGTGATCGGAGTCGTAGCCGCGGTGCGTGGCCAGATCGAAGGCCACCGACAGACCCATCTGTCCGGCAGCGAGGTTGCGCCGATAGAAGGCATTCGACTCCTCGGCGGTGGAGAAGCCGGCGTACTGGCGGATGGTCCACGGTCGGCCCGTGTACATGGTCGCCCGCACACCGCGGGTGAACGGCGCGAACCCGGGCAGGGTGTCGGCCGTCTCGAGCCCCTCGGTGTCGTCGGCGGTGTAGAGGGGCTTGACGGCGATGCCCTCGGGGGTCTCCCACACGAGTGAGGAGGGATCGGCGCCCTTGAGGTCCTTGGCGGCGGCCTCGGCCCAGGCGGGGGGGAAGTCGGATTGGCTGGTCACCCCGTCAGCCTAAGAGGGTCGGTTCACGGGTGTCATGCTGAGCGGGTGACCGGGACGGCGGGGCTGCTGGAGATGGAGGGCGTGTCGTATGAGACGGCCGACGGCACACGGCTCCTCGACCATGTCTCGCTGCGCGCCGAGCGGGGACGGATCACCGTGCTGGCCGGGCCCTCGGGGGCGGGCAAGTCGACCCTGCTGCGCCTGGCCAACCGGCTGGCCGTGCCCTCGGCCGGCATCGTGCGCCTCGACGGGGTCGACTGCGCCACGCTCGATTCCCGGCACCTGCGACGACGGGTGGGCATGGTGTTCCAACGTCCCACCCCGTTCGCGGGCACGGTGGCCGACAACCTGCGCGTGGCCGGCCCCGAACTCGACGATGCCGGGGCGCTCGGGGCGCTGCGCCGGGTCGGCCTGTCGTCGGACATGGTGGGGCGTCGCGCCGACGATCTCTCGGGCGGTGAGGCCCAGCGGATGTGTCTGGCCCGCACTCTGCTCACCGAACCGGAGGTCGTGCTCATGGACGAACCGACCTCCTCGCTCGATCCCGACAGTCGCCTCGCCATCGAACGAGTGGTCAGCGAACTGGTCCGTGACGGACTGGCCGTGGTGTGGGTCACCCATGATCTGGCGCAGGCTCGTCGCCTGGCCGATCACACGGTCGTGCTCCTCGCCGGTCGCAACGCCACCGATGCCGAGGCCGAGGCGTACCTCGCCGAGCGGGAGGACGAGCGATGACCTCCACCGCAGTGGGCTGGGCGGGTCTGGCGGCGTCACTCGTCCTCGTGGTCGTCGCCCTCGCGCTGTCGGAATGGCAGCGACTGCGACTCGGTCGATCGATCCTGTGGGCTGCGGCTCGGGCCGGCGTGCAACTGCTGTTGGTCGGGCTGGCACTGCGGCTCATCCTCGATCCCGATGCATCGGTGTGGTGGGCGTGGCTGTGGGTCGGGTTGATGGTGGTCTTCGCCGGTCGGGTGATCCGCAATCGGGCCCGCGAGGTGCCCGGTGCGGCACTACTCGGCACGGTGGCGATGCTGGCGGTGATCGTGGTCAGTCTCGCCGTGGTGTTCGGACTGGGGATCTTCCCGGTGCAGGGCCGCACCATCGTGCCGCTGGCCGGGATGATGATCGGCAACTCGATGACATCGTGCGTGCTGGTCGGTCGACGCATCGTGGCCGAGATCACCGAACGGCGCGAGGAGGTCGAGGCGCGACTGGCCCTGGGCCTGTCGTCAGCCGACGCGGTCCGCCCCTTCGTGCGCGCGGCGTTGCGCACAGCACTCATCCCGCAGATCGAGTCGACGAAGGCGGTCGGGCTGGTGTTCCTGCCCGGGGCCATGACCGGCCTCGTCCTCGCCGGTGTCGACGCACTCGACGCGGTGGAGGTCCAGTTGGCGATCATGTACCTCGTGCTCGGTTCGGTCGCCACCAGCGTGGCCGTCATGGGCCTCGGTCTGTCTCGTCGCCTGTTCACCGACGACCACCGTCTGGTCGAACTGACCCGACCGGTACCCTGACCTCCTGTGCCGCATCGATTCGTGATCATCGGAGGAGGCCCGGCCGGTAACACGGCGGCCACCTACGCGGCACGATTCGGCGCTCAGGTCACCATGATCGAGTCGGATCTCGTTGGTGGCGCCGCACATCTGCGCGACTGCATCCCGTCCAAGGCGATGATCGCCACCGGCAGCGC
>JBJTGD010000199.1:0-9971 GCA_046093735.1 Acidimicrobiia bacterium
ATGGAGCCACCGGGGTCCTGAGATGAGCGACGGCGCCGCACCGGACGACGCCGTCGGCACCTCGCGCTCAGGCATTCTCATCGTGGTGGTGGCGGTGCTCATCGCCATCGTGGTGCTGGCCCAGGGCTACGGCGACGCGCCCGACGAGTTCGATACTTCTTCGTCGAAGTCGCCGAGCACCACGATCGTGAGCACGACCACCACCACGATGAGAATGCCCGAGCGCGAGGTGCCGACGGCGTCGTCCGGTGCGGCGCCGTCGCTCATCTCAGGACCCCGGTGGCTCCATCGCCTGCTGGGCATGCTCCTGGCGGGCCCGGCGACGACGATCACGCAATCGGCGCAGACGCCGCACCCCCAGCGGGTCGTAGGCGTAGGCCTCGGGGCTCTCGAGCAGACGTCCGAGGATCTCGTAGTAGCGACTGGCCGACAACTCGAAGCGCTCCTGGATGAGCGTCTCCTTGGGGCCGGTCTCGTGCCACCAACTCCGCTCGAAATCGAGTATGGCCCTGTCGCGTTCGGTGAGTTCCATCGGCGCAGATGCTTGTCGGGCCGGACGGCGGAAGCAAGGACCCTCGACGATCGGATCCCGAACTCCCGACGAGCGGCCGCCGGTACTGTCGAGAATCGACGAATGCGCCGCCGGCGCGCGACAAGGGGGATGGATGGGGCCGCTCGCCGGAGTGACGATCATCGAACTGGCCGGACTCGGCGCACTGCCCTACGGCACGTTGAAGCTCGCCGACATGGGTGCCGACGTCATCAGGGTGCACCCGCTGCACGAGGTACCGACGGGGGAGCGACCGGGCGAGCGACACAGCGAGTTCGACCGCGGTCGCCGCTCGATCGCCATCGATCTCAAGTCGGCGGCGGGCATCGAGGTGTTGTTGCGGATGATCGAGAAGGCCGACGTGTTCTGCGAGGCGTTCCGCCCCGGTGTGTGCGAACGCCTCGGCATCGGGCCCGATGTGCTGCTGGGCCGCAATCCGAGACTCGTCTACGGGCGACTCACCGGCTGGGGACAGGACGGTCCGCTCGCTCCCAGCGCCGGCCACTCGCTCAACGACGAGGCCATCACCGGCGCCATCGGGTCGATCGGAGCCGAGGGCATGGCCCCGGTCCCGATGCTGCAGGTGTTCGGTGACTTCGCCGGTGGCGGACTGCACCTGGCCTACGGCGTGGTGTGCGCGCTGTTCGAGGCGCAGCGTTCCGGACAGGGTCAGGTCGTCGATGCGGCGATGGTCGACGGTGTGATGTCGATCTTCCAGGTCTTCTACGGCATGACGCGCGGCGGCTTCCACACCGGACCGGTCGGCACCAACCTGTTCGACGGTGGCGCGCCGTTCTACAACGTGTACGAGACCGCCGACGGGAAGCACGTGACGGTGGCACCGATCGAGGCGCGCTTCTACGCCCAGTTGCTCGACAAGTTGGGCATCGACCCGGCAA
The DNA here is from genome assembly GCA_046093735.1 of Acidimicrobiia bacterium. Classification (GTDB taxonomy): domain Bacteria; phylum Actinomycetota; class Acidimicrobiia; order Acidimicrobiales; family Acidimicrobilacustridaceae; genus Acidimicrobilacustris. The sequence goes on from JBJTGD010000199.1 coordinate 1,450, forward strand.
CGCTCCCCGACCAGAACGACATGAGCGGCTGGCCGACGATCAAGGCCCGATTCGCCGAGGTGTTCCGCACCCGCACCCGTGACGAATGGGACGCGATCCTCGAGGGCACCGACTGCTGCTATGCGCCGGTGCTGTCGTTCGCCGAGGCCGAGACGCACCCGCACAACGTGGCCCGGGGCGCGTTCGTGCCGATCGAGGGATCGGTCCCGCAGTTGCGCCCGATGCCGCGACTCAGCCGCACACCGGGCGAGGTCGGGACGACCTACGCCTATCCCGGATGCGACACGCCGGCGGTGCTGGGCGAATTCGGACTCGATGAGGCCGAGATCGCCTCTCTGGCCGACGAGGGCGTCGTCGCTTGGTGAGGCAGGCCGACGAACCCCAATCGAAGGACCCATTTACCCATTTGTGTTAGAGCGGGTAAACTGCGGTCGTGAATGGACGCAGTTTCCTCGCTGAAGCGGATTCCCGAGGTCGCCTCTCGCTCGGATCCGTGCTCACCGCCCAGCGCTATCTGGTGAGCACCGACGACGAAGGCCGCATCCTGCTCGAGCCGGCAGTGGTCATGACTGCGACCGAGGAGCGTCTCCTCGCCGATGCCGGATTCCGGGCCGAGGCGACGAGGGCAGCGAGAGAGCCGGCCTCCCCGCTCGACCTCGACGACCTCTGACGCCTGAGTGCTCGCGCTCCTGGCGACAGCAACGGCGCGAGATGCCCTGCGCTCTCTCCGCGTCTCGAACGCGCAGCTGTTCGTCCTCGTCTCGACTTGGATCGCCGAGGTCCGGTCCGACCCGGCGGGTCCGAGAGCCGGCCGCGCATTCCGACTGGACGACGGGACGACGACACGTCTGCTCACGTTCCACGACATGGTCGCCGGTCGAGACCTCGCCATCATCTGGATCCTCGACGAGGAGAACGGCGACCCCGCGATGCGCATCGTCACCGTGCAACACGTCTGAACACGTTTGAACACATCTCAGGACAGCGCAGCATCGCGAACGGGTGTGGAGCCCGAAGAGGGATTCGAACCCTCGACCCCCTGTTTACAAGACAGGTGCTCTGACCAACTGAGCTATCCGGGCAGGACGACCGAGGCTAGGCCGCGGCCGGTCCCTCTACTCCAGTCCGTACTTCGGCATCGCGCCCATGAAGGCGTGCTCGTAGAGGCCGTACCCGACGTGGCCGTCGTAGGTGAACCGAGCCGAGTGATCGACCACGGCGTACTGACCCATCGGCGCAATGGCCGGCACGTCGTAGACCACGCCCTGCACCAAGGGGTCGGGCCCTTGGTACATGCCGTGACGCCAGTCCTCCTCGAACCCGTACCCGGTGCCGATGGCGAGGAAGTTCGGCATGATCGACTGCACCTCGATGTCGAACCCGGCATCGGGGAACGAGATGGTCGACGACTCGAGGATGCGCGTGCCCGGCACCAGACGATGCTCGTGCTCGGTGCGACCCAACTGCTCGATACGCCCGTCGGGCCACACCCGCTCGGCCTGCTCCAACGACCGGAATCCATCGGCCTGCTCGGAGCAGATGTAGAAGATCGAGTGGTCCTCGAAACGCATGGGGAAGTAGGTCCACATGCCACCGCCCATCGTGTGGGTGCCGGCCCGAATGCCCTCGGGCTCCTTCTCGCCCACGGGACGCACGCCCCACGATCGGTCGCGTGATCCCCACGTCGTCGAGGCGTCGATGTCGAGTTCGGTGCCATCGACGACGAGCGTGCCCGACCACGAGCCCATCTGCGCCAGGCGCTGGGTGTCGAACATCACGCGCGCGCCCTGACGGATGAACTGGTTCGGTTCGGGGATGGCCGGTCCGAAGCCCTCCCACACCATGTCCATCGCCACCGTGTGGTCGTTGGGTTCGACGACGAACCGCAGACGCTTGAGGGGCTCCAACACCTCGATACGGATCGGGCCAACGGAGATGTCGGCGCGATCGATCAGGGGCTTCGACGAACGCACGACGTACTGCTTCTCGCCGACGCGCACGGTGACGAAGGCGTCGGTGGTACCGAGATTCGGGTACTGCCCGAGACCGAACACCGCCATGAACTTCCCGCCGGTGTCGAAGGCGTTGAAGTAGTAGCGGTCGTAGAAGTTGCGATCGCTGGTGACCGGATGGGCGATCCAATTCGCCGACTGGTGCACCGGGTAGTCATCCCAGGACGTCACTGGACTGTCTTGCATCGTTCCCCCTGTTGGTGGTCGTTCGGAATGCTTCGGAGTGGATCGGAGTGCTTAGGAGCGTTCGGGAGTGGTTCGGTCGAGATCAGTCGCCGCCGAGATCGGCGACGATGTCGGCCTCGAGGATGTGCTTGAGGACCTTGCCGGTGGCGTTGTAGGGCAGGTCATCACGGAACACGACATAGGTGGGCACCTTGTAGCGGGCCAGTTCGGCGCCGACCCACTCGCGCACGGCCTGCTCGTCGAGACTCGCGCCCGACTTGGCCACCACCACCGCCGCGACCTCCTGGCCGAGTTGGTGATGCGGGACACCGACGACCGCGGCCTCGGCCACATCGGGGTGCTCCTCCAGTCGGTTCTCGATCTCGATGGGGTAGATGTTCTCCCCACCACGGATGATGAGGTCGCGCATCCGGCTCTCGAGGAACAGCACACCGTCGACCATGCGTCCGTAGTCACCGGTGGCGTACCAGCGGCGATCTTCGAGCACCTTGGCCGACGCCTCGGGGTTGTCCCAGTACCCGAGGAACACCACGGCGCTGCGGATGTTGATCTCCCCGACCTCACCGTCGGGGACGACCTGACCGTCGTCGCCGCGGATCTCGATCTCGCACATCGCCTCGACGGTGCCGACCGAGGCCGGGTGGGTGTCCATGGTGACGCCGCCGAGACGCGAACCCGAGCCGAGGGTCTCGCTCATGCCGTAGCCGACACCGAGTCGGGCCTGCGGCAGTTTGCGAGCCATGAGACGCAGCAACTCCGGTGAGTAGGTGGCGCCGCCGCCTCCGACCGTGACCACCGTCGACGTGTCGTACGAGTCGAAGTCCGGATGTTCGAGCAGTCGCCAGAACTGCGTGGGCACTGCGCTCCATCCACCGACACCGTGCTCCTGCGTCAATTCGAGGTGCGTCGTCTCGTTCCACGCGCCCACCGGTGGGAACACCAGCTTCGAGCCGGTGAAGTGCGCGGTGATCAGCGGCACCACACCGGACACGTGGAACAACGGACCGACCTGGATCGACGACGGCTGCCGAGGCGGTGTGGCCGGCGGCGGTTGCGGAGCCAACACCGCGCCGATCGCGCCGGCCAGCGTGGCCGCCATCGGGAAGTGCACGAAGTTGCGGTGCGACAGCGTGGCCGCCTTCGGCCGGCCGGTGGTGCCGCTGGTGAACAACAGCACGGCAGGGTCGTCCTCGGCGATCTCGCAGTCGGGCAACGGCGGATCATCGGGTCGCGGTGGACCGAGGAGATCGACCAGTTCGGCCAGGTCGTGCACCGCCACATCGGCGGGCAGTCCGGCCTCGGCCAGCCGTGCGAGGCGCGGACCGTCGGCCAGCACGATGCGAGGAGCCGAGAGCTCGACACCGTGGAGCAGTTCGGCCGGCGTCCACCACCCGTTGAGGCTCGACACGATGGCGCCACTGACCAGCGTGGCCCACCAACCGACGGCGTAGGGCGCGACGTTGGCGGCGGCAAACGCCACCCGATCACCCTTGACCACGCCCCGGTCGGCCAACCACTGCGCCACTCGGGCCGCCGATGCCTTCACATCCACGAACGAGAGGGTGAGTTCGGGGAACACGAGATTGGGCACATCACCGTGCTGGGCGGTCTTGGCCACCAGCACGTCGCGGATGTTGCCCAACCGACCGGTGAACACCTTGCACGGCACACCCAGCACGTCCTCGGTGCCGATCTCGAACGGCCCTCCGGGACCCACGAGCATCTCGACTCCGGGAGGCGGTTCCCAGATCCATGTCGTACCGGCCACTTCGGCGCTCCCCCCGTCGACTCGGTCCCGCATGGTGGTCGCAGTGGCGTCCCGACGCAACCCACGAGAGCGAACGAGACCGGATCGGGCGGGAAGCTCGGGGAAGCGAAGGGACGGAGTGGGACGGGATGGCGGCGAGCGGTCGGCACTAGCGTCGGCTCATGAGCATCTTGGGGAATCGAGTGGTGCGGCGAGAGGATCCCGCCCTGCTCACAGTGGGGGGCACCTTCGTCGACGACATCGTGGCGACCGACGCGGCCCATGTGGTCTACGTGCGTTCGACGATCGCCCACGGGCAGATCGTGTCGGTCGACGTCGACGAGGCCCGGTCGGCTCCGGGCGTCCTCGATGTGGTCACGGCCGACGACATCGACCTCGGATCGGTCGTGCCGCTGGCCCTCATCAACGCCTCGTTCGCCCGCCCCCTGTTGGCCCACGGTCGGGTGCGCTATGTGGGCGAACCGATCGCCGCAGTGGTGGCCGAGTCCCGTACTGCGGCGGTGGACGCCGCCGAGCTGGTGGTGGTCGACATCGATCCGCTCCCCGCCATCGTCGCCATGGCCGACGACGTTGCCGATGATGCCCCGGTGCTGTTCGAGCCCGCGGTCGACTCCAACGTCGCCATGCGCCTCGACGCTGCCGGTGACCCGATCGACTTCGATGCCCACGATGTCGTGGTGCGGCTGACCACCGTCAACCAACGTCTGGCCCCGGCACCGATCGAGAACCGCAGTGCGATGGCCCGATGGGAGGACGGCCGACTCGTGCTCGAGATCGGCTGTCAGGGCGCACATCCGGTGCGAGCGGTGGTGGCCGCGGTGTACGGGATGGAGGAGTCGGACATCAGGGTGATCTGCCCCGATGTCGGCGGCGGATTCGGAGCCAAGTCGCAGCCCGCGCCCGAAGCCCTCCTGCTCGGCGAACTGTCGCGTCGTCTCGGTCGACCCGTTCGGTGGAGCGAGACGCGCTCGGAGAACCTCACTGGCATGGGTCACGGCCGGGCTCAGGTGCAGACGGTGACGCTCGCCGGCTCGGCCGACGGTGACCTGCAGGCCTACGCCATCGACATCCTGTGCGACGGCGGCGCCTATCCGGGCATGGGCGCGATCCTGCCCTTCGCCACCCGGATCATGGCCTCGGGTGTGTACGACATCGCAGAGGTGCGGGTGTCGTCTCGGTCGGTGGCCACCAACACCACACCGACCGGCGCCTATCGGGGCGCGGGTCGACCGGAGGCCACTGCCGCCATCGAGCGGGCCGTCGATCTGTTCGCACATTCAGCCGGGCTCGACCCCATCGAGGTCCGTCGGCGCAACTTCATCCAACCGGAGCAGTTCCCCTTCACCACGCCCACCGGAACGGTGTACGACGTCGGCGACTACGAGGGCGCACTCGATCGGGCCGTGGCCGCCGCCGATGTTGCGGCCCTGCGCGCCGAGCAGGCGCGTCGACGCGGGGCCGACGACATCAAGCTCCTCGGCATCGGGGTGTCGGCCTATGTCGAGATCACCGCACCCGGCGCCGGTGGCGAGTACGGCTCGGTGGAGCTGCTGCCCGGTGGTCGGGCCCGCGTCGTCACCGGTTCGACGCCCTACGGCCAGGGACACGACACCGCGTGGTCGATGCTGGTCACCGAACGCACCGGCATCGACATGGACATGGTCGAGGTGGTGCACGGCGACACCGACCTCGTTCCTCACAGTGAGGTGACGGGCGGCTCGCGCTCGGCGCAGCTGGCCGGCAGCGCGGTGTACGTCGCCTCGGGGAACCTTGTCGACCTCGCTCGCGGACGAGCCGCCGATCTGTTGGAGGCGGCCACCGACGACATCGTCCTCGACACCGACTCCGGTCGCTTCCACGTGGCCGGGACTCCGGCACGTGATGTGGGCTGGGCCGACATCGCCGCCACGCTCGATGACACGTCTCCGCTCATCGGACTCTCGGACTTCGTGTCGCCGAGCGCGTCGTTCCCCTTCGGTGTGCACATCGCCGTGGTGGAGATCGACACCGAGACGGGGCGGGTCGAACTGCAGCGCTTCGTGGCCTGCGACGACGCCGGCACCATCCTCAACCCGTTGCTGGCCGACGGACAGGTGCATGGCGGCCTGGCCCAAGGTGTGTCCCAGGCGCTGTTCGAGGAGATGCGCTTCGACGAGGACGGCAATCCGCTGACGGCGACGCTCATCGACTACGCCGTTCCGTCGGCCGCCGAGTTCCCGATGTTCGAGCGCATCCAGATGGAGACACCGACGCCGCTCAATCCGCTCGGCGCCAAGGGCATCGGGGAGTCGGGAACGGTGGGCGCCACACCGGCGGTCCAGAACGCAGTGGTCGATGCGCTGCTCCATCTCGGGGTGACGCACATCGACATGCCTCTGAGTCCCGAACGGGTGTGGCGCGCCATCAACGGCGACTGACATGCGCATCGGTCTGTTCATCTCCGAGACGAGCCCGCGGGGCTCGTCCATCGACGACGTCGTGGAACGGGCGCAGTGGGCCGAGGACAACGGTCTCGACAGCGGTTGGGTTCCCCATGTGCCATGGAGTCTCGACGCACTCACCGCGCTGACGATCGCCGGTCGGGCCACGTCACGGATCGAACTGGGCACGGCCGTGGTGCCGACGTGGTCGCACCATCCCTACGGTCTGGCCCAGCACGCGCTCTCCACGCAGGCGGCCTGCGGTGGGCGACTCACCCTCGGCATCGGACCCTCGCACCGATCGGTGGCGGAGAACTGGTACGGCGCCGACTACGACGGTGTGATCGAGCACATGCGCGAGTACTTGGCCGTGCTGGAGGCCGCCAATGCCGCGCAGGCCGAGGCCCTGGCCACCGACGGTGGTCCGGGTCGGATGGGCGGCGTCGTGGTGCACGAGGGTGATCGCTATCCGGTGCGATCGATCCTCGACGTGCCGGGTGCGACGCCGATGTCGATCGTGCTGGCCGCGCTGGCGCCCCTCATGTTGCGCCTGGCCGGTGAACGGGCCGACGGCACCATCACATGGATGGGTGACGAGCACACGCACCGGACCCACGTCGTGCCTCGACTTCGGGCCGCGGCCGAGGCCGTCGGTCGTCCGATGCCCCGCGTGATCGCCGGTCTCCCGGTCGCCGTGTGCGACGACCGGGCCAAGGGAGTGGAGACCGCCGAGCGTCGCTACGGGATGTACCGACAGATCCCCACCTACGCCCGCATGCTGGCCCGGGGCGAGAGCGGCGCGCCGTCGGGGGTGGCGGTGCTCGGCACCGAGGACGAGGTGATCGAGCGCTTGGCGTCGTACGCCGACGCCGGTGTCACCGATCTCGCCGCCATGTGCTTCGCCGTCGGTGACGACGAGGCCGAACGCGCCGAGAGCGCGCGCCGCACGCGCGACGTGCTCGTCCGGGCAGCGAAGAACGGCGGGTGACTCAGCGGGTGACTCGGCCGCGCAATTGCGGCCTCAACGCGGTGACTGCCTGCGTCAGTCGGCGACGAGTCGACGACGAGCGACCTCGTAACAGGCCAGCGCACCCGCGGCGGCGACGTTCAACGACGCCAGTTCACCGAGCAACGGGATGGCGGCGACGGCATCGCACCGCTGCCGCACCAGTCGCGACAGTCCCTTGCCCTCGGCGCCGACCACCAGACACACCGGCTGATCAGCCACCTCGAGGTCGAACAAGGTCATGTCCCCACCCATGTCCAGACCGATGACCCACACACCGGCGTCCCGCAGTTCACCGATGGCAGCGGGGAGTCCGCCGACGAGACACATGGGCAGGTACTCCACCGCTCCGGCCGCGGCCTTGGTCACGGTCGGGGTGATGTGCACGGCGCGGTGCTTGGGCAGCACCACGCCCGTCACCCCGGCACATTCGGCCGTGCGCAACAGCGCGCCCAGATTCCCGGGATCGGTCACGCCATCGACGGCCAACAGGAACGGCGGCTGTCCTTGCGGACCCTTGCGGCGGGCCAGTTCGGCCAGGCCGTGATCATCGAGTTCGGCGACGCGGGCCACCACACCCTGCGGTGACTCGGTGCGGGCGACCGAGAAGAGCTTGGAACGCGTCACCTCACGCACGGGCACCTTGAGGTCGAGCGCCAGTTCGACGATGTCGGACAGGACCTCATTGTCCTCCTGTTCGGCGGCGACGAGGATCTCGCGCACCCGTCGACGGCCGGCGAGCAACAACTCGCGCACGGCCTGACGCCCCTCGACCTGATCACCGCCGAGACCCCGGGCGTGCTTCTGGCCACGGGCCACCGGCCGATCGCCGTCACCGCGGGCCCGACGGGTGCCTCCGGGGCGATCGGCCTTGCGCACCGAGGCGGCAGCATGACGAGCCTGACGCGAGGCCACTGCCTTCTTGGCCGCCGGTGAGAGCGGCTTCCGGCCACCCTTCTTGGCTCCCGATCCGGCACCGCCCTTCTTCGCCCGCTTGGCCGGACTCATCGTTCGACCACCGCCACCGCCCAGCAGGCGTTCCCGGCCTGACCCGTCGTCTCAGCGGGCCCGGATCTCCAGCTGCTGCCGGTTGGTGATGCGGTAGCGGCGGTCCGACTGCTCGATCCATC
>JBJTGD010000200.1:0-9878 GCA_046093735.1 Acidimicrobiia bacterium
CCGAGCCTCACGGACCGGCGACTTGCTGGCCGCCACCGCCATCGTCGGCTGCGCCACGGCCGCCGTCAGCCCGATCTCGTGGTCGCACCACCTCGGTTGGCTGCTGGTGGCCCTGGTGCCGTTCGTCGTGAGTGCCCGCTCGACCCGTGACCGCGTGCTGTGCACGCTGGCCTATCTGGTTCTGGTCGGCCCGATGGGACACGGCGACGAGGCGTGGCTCTCTTCGGTGCGCGCCGTCCTGTGCTGTGCCGCCGTGGTGCTGGTACCGATACGCACGGACGCCCGCCAGCCGATCGAGAACGACCGCGTGAGCACCGCCTGAGTCAGGCGGCCACCACGCCGAGCAGACGATCCACGAACTCCTCGGCACCTTCCGCCAACCGGTTTCGACGAATGGCCATTCCCCCCACCACGTTGGCACCCAACCCCCGCACCAACTCCTCCAACTTGGGGAGCGTGCGGCCGGTCTCCAGGGCATAGGTGCAGTACACCGCCGCCTGCTTCCCGGTGAGGTAGGGCAACTGCGCGATGCGGGCGGCCCGACCCGGCTTCTGCCCGAACAGGAACAGGCCGTCGGTCCACGATCCGATGATGACGAGATCGGCGGCCGCCAAGGCCTGGTAGTCGACGGCGGTGGTGGGGCACGAGACCGCCTCGACCCCGGCCTCGGCCAATCTCGCCACCATGAACTCTGCCGCCTTCTCGGTGTTGCCCGTCAGGCTCTCGTGGATGACCACTGCGCGCACAGGACCTCGCTCCATCGTCCGTCGACGGGCAGAACCTACCTCGCCGACCGCCGTCGGCCGCGCCTCGGGGATCGACAGGCCGGTACGGTGGCGCCATGAGCGACTTCGTGCACACCGAACTGCTGCCACTGGGTCCCGACTCCACCCCGTACCGCCTCCTCGGCACCGAGGGCGTGGAGACGGTGGAGACGCCGGTCGGGCGATTCCTGCGTGTCGACTCCGCGGCGATCACGTCGCTGACCGCAGCGGCCATGTTCGAGATCGAGCACTACCTCCGCACGTCCCATCTGGCGCAATTGGCCTCGATCCTCGACGATCCCGAAGCGTCGGGCAACGACCGCTTCGTGGCCCTCGATCTCCTGCGCAATGCCAACATTGCCGCCGGTGGAGTGCTCCCCGGCTGTCAGGACACCGGAACGGCCATCGTCAAGGCCAAGAAGGGTCAGTTCGTGCTGACGTCCGGCGACGACGAGGCCGCCATGGCCCGCGGCATCTTCGACACGTTCCGCAGCGACAACCTGCGCTACTCACAGATGGCACCGCTCGACATGTACCGGGAGGTCAACACCGGCACCAACCTCCCCGCCGAGATCGAGATCGCCGCCATCGACGGTGACGCCTACAAGTTCTTCTTCATGGCCAAGGGGGGCGGCTCGGCCAACAAGAGCTACCTGTTCCAGGAGACGAAGGCGGTGCTCAATCCGACGAGTCTGCGCGCCTTCATCGCCGACAAGATGGACCTGTTGGGCACGTCCGCCTGTCCGCCGTACCACCTGGCGGTGGTGATCGGCGGCACATCGGCCGAGTTCGCGCTGAAGACGGCGAAGATGGCCTCGGCCCGCTACCTCGACTCGTTGCCGCTGTCCGGGAGCGAGACCGGCCACGGCTTCCGTGACCTCGAACTGGAGGCGGAGTTCCTGAAGGTGGCGCAGCAGTCCGGGATCGGCGCCCAGTTCGGCGGCAAGTACTTCTGCCATGACGTGCGGGTGATCCGACTTCCGCGACACGGCGCCTCGTGCCCCATCGCCATCGCCGTGTCCTGTGCGGCCGATCGACAAGCGCTGGGCAAGATCACCTCCGAGGGCGTGTTCCTCGAACAACTCGAGCACGATCCGGCGCAGTTCCTGCCCGAGGTCACCGACGCCGATCTCGACACCGATGTGGTGCGCATCGACCTCACTCGCCCGATGGACGAGATCCGGGCCGAGTTGTCCCGACTGCCCATTCGCACCTGCGTGAGCTTGAGCGGCCCGATGATCGTCGCTCGTGACATCGCCCACGCCAAGCTGAAGGAGCGGATCGACGCCGGCGAGGGTCTGCCTGAGTACATGAAGGACCACTGCGTGTACTACGCCGGACCGGCCAAGACCCCCGAGGGCTACGCCTCGGGATCCTTCGGTCCCACCACCGCCGGACGCATGGACTCCTATGTGGATCTGTTCCAGCAGCACGGCGGGAGTCTGGTGATGCTGTCCAAGGGCAACCGCTCCCGTCAGGTCACCGAGGCCTGCGCACGACACGGCGGCTTCTACCTCGGCTCCATCGGCGGCCCGGCGGCGCGACTGGCCCTCGACTGCATCCGCTCGGTCGAGGTGCTCGAGTACCCCGAACTGGGGATGGAAGCCGTCTGGCGGATCGAGGTCGAGGACTTCCCGGCCTTCGTCGTGGTCGACGACAAGGGCAACGACTTCTTCGAGGAGGTCGTCCGCTCCCGACCGGTGACCCTGCGCTAGGAGATCAGCCCTTCCGGGGCGCCGGTTCCCACGGCGCGTCGCGGTACATGTCGCGCAGTTCGTTCTTGAGCACCTTGCGCAGCGTCTGGTTGCGGGGCAACTCGTCCATGACCTCGAGCTGCTCCGGGATCTTCTGCACCATGAGGTCGGCGGCCCGCAGATAGTCGACCATCTCTTGGAAGGTGAGATCGTCAGTGCCCGGAGCCCGTTCGATGCAGGCACACACCCGCTCGCCGCGCTCACGATCGGGCAGTCCGATCACCGCCACGTCGGCCACCTTGGGGTGTTGATAGAGGAGGTCCTCGATCTCCTTGGCCGAGATGTTCTCGCCCTTGCGGATGATCACGTCCTTCAACCGGCCGGTGAGCACGACGTGTCCGTCGGCGTCGAGATGCCCGAGATCCCCGGTGCGGAAGCGACCCTCGGCATCGAAGGCATCCGCATCCAGCGACGGATCGGTGTAGCCCTTGAACACCATCGGACCGCGCAGACGCACCTCGCCGTCGACGCCCTGGGGAGCCACCTCTCCGTCGGCTGTCAAGATGGTCACCTCACAGGCGGTGACGGGCGCGCCGTCGGTGAACATCAACTGCGCCTCGGAGTCCTCCGGGCCGCCCTGGGCGATCATCGGACATTCGGTCATGCCGTAGCCGTGACAGATGGGGATGCCCATCTCGGCCATGACCTCGGTGTACATCTCCGGCGGCTTGGGCGCCCCACCGCCCGAGAGCAGACGCAGCGACGGGATGATCGGCACGCCGGGCTGTGTGCGTTGCTTGCCCAAGTACATCTGGTAGAACGCGGGACCACCGCCGGCCATGGTGGCGCCCCGACGGGCGAACAGTTCGGTGGCCCGGTCGATGTTGAACGCCTCGACCAGCACGGCTCCACAACCGCGGTAGAGCAGCATCATCAGGTAGTCGGGACCAGCGATGTGCGCGTAGGGGAAGGCGATCGAGCCGATGTCGTCGGCAGTCAGTCGCACCGCGTCGGCCAGTCCGTACCCGCCGGCCATCAGTGTGCGGTCGGTGTGGCGCACGCCCTTGGGTGCCGAGGTGGTACCCGACGTGTAGTAGATCCAGCGCACCTCGTCACCGTCGGTCGGCGCCGGCGGCAGCGTCACGGTATCGGCCTCGGGCAACGAGTCGTAGGCCAGCATCACCTCGGGGGAGATGCCGTGCTCCTCGGAGAGCCGGATCGCCATCTCGTTGAAGTCGAAGCCGTTCCAGTCACCCGGGATGAGGAAGTACTCGGCGCGGGTCTGGGAGATCACGAACCCGACCTCGCGATCCCGGTAGATCGGGATGATCGGGTTCTGGACGGCTCCCAGCCGGGCCAGGGCCAGCGACACGACCACGGTCTCGATCCGGGTGGGCAGTTGCCACGTCACCCGGCTCCCATGGTGGATACCGAAGGCATGCAGTCCGGCGGCCACGCGCTCGGAGAGGTCGCGCAGTTCGGCGAAGGTGATCTCACGATCCTCGTCGTAGAGCACCACCACGTCGGGGGTGGCCGCCGCCCGGGCCTCCACCAGTTCCCACATGGTCGTGGCCTGCTCTACCGAACCGATGACACTCGAGGACACGTCGACCCTCCCTCCGGGGCACCCCGATCGGTGCTCGGCCCTCATCATGCCCGCTGCGGGGACGGTCGGGACACGTCGGAGGTGGGCGCGTGTCAGGATGCGCCGATGGAGCGCACGATGCCCGCCTACCGGATCGTCGAGTGGGGCCGGGCCCCGGAGTTGACGGAGGTGGCGGTCCCCTCCCCCGCCGCCGGTCAGGTGCTCGTCGAGGTGGCGGGCAATGGCCTCTGCCACTCCGATGTCGGGATGTCCGCCATGCCCGGAGCGATCGGCGAGGCCATCGGCTGGAGGGTGCCCTTCACACTCGGTCACGAGGTGGGCGGCCGCATCGCTGCGCTGGGCGCCGGGGTGACCGGATGGTCCGAGGGCGATGCCGTGGGCGTGGTGTCACCACGCTCCTGCGGTCGATGCCGCTGGTGTGCCCGGGGCGAGGACAACAACTGCGAGGACTCGCTGGTCGGGCGGGGCTACGGCATGGACGGCGGGTTGGCTCGCTACATGATCGTGCACAGCGTGCGGGAGCTGGTTCCGCTGCGCGCCCTCGCTCCGGTGTTGGCTGGTCCGCTCACCGATGCGGGCGCCACCTCCTACCACGCCGTGCGCCGAGCTCTCGGGCGCATCCATCCCGGCGGTCGCGCCGTGGTCATCGGCGCTGGCGGACTCGGAGCATTCGCCGTGCAGCACCTGCGCGAGCTGACCGCCGCCGAGCTCGTGGTGATCGACCCGTCGGCGAACCGGCGGGAATACGCCCTCGAACTGGGAGCGCACCGCGCTCTCGAGGGCATCGACGAGACGACCGTCGAGGACCTGCGTCGTGAGTTGGCGGGCAGCGCTGATGCGGTCTTCGACTTCGTGGGCACCGACCCGACCATCGATCTCGGCCTGACCCTCACCGCCCGCGGCGGCGCCTTCGCTCTCGTCGGTGCCGGGAACGGTTCGCTGTCCGGACAGTTGTTCGGTCGGCTGCCCCGCGATGGCGAGGTGTTCACCTTCCAGGCACCCACCATCGCCGACACGCTCGACGTGTTCGCGCTGGCTGATGCCGGACGCCTACGCATCGACGTCGACATGTACCCACTGGAGCGAGTCGCCGAGGCCTACGAGGCCATGGAGCGCGGCGAACTGCGCGGACGGGCTGTCGTGACACCCGCCTGAGTGCGGTCAGTCGCCGTCGAGTTCGAGGTACGGCGTCGACTGCAGATCATCGACCAGACGCAGCAACAGTCGTCCGAGCTCGATGCGCTCCTCCGGCTCCCACTCGGCCAGAGCTCGTGACAGCTGTGCACTGCGCACGCGCTCGTACCGAGCGGCGAGCGCCCGGCCTGCCGGGGTGCCGACCACGAGCACGATCGAACCGTGGTGCTCACTGGCCCGCCGTTCGACCAGGCCGAGATCGGTGAGGGTGCGCAACTGACGACTGACGGCGCCGGTGTCCATGCGCGCCGCCCGGGCCAACTCACCCACCGGCATCGGGTCGTTCGAGCCCAGAGCCCGCAACACCTCGACGGACTGTTGGGAGAGGTCGACGCCGGCGGCGTCGGCCATCCCGGCGTTGATGCGTCGACTGGACAGCAGACGTTGGAGCCGGGAGATGCCCAGTCGGACCTCGACGAGCTCCGACTCGATGTCGCTGCCCGCCGACGTCTCCGCCGGTCGCCGCGCGTTCACACCGTCAGGCGTTCTGGAAGGCCGGGCTCTGATGGTCCGGCACCACGTCGAGGGGTGTGGCGATCTCGGCCACCGTCGGACCGATCCGATCGGCGATCGGCTGTAGCGCCTCCAGATCGATGTGGTACACCGCGGCCGCGTTCTCGGCCAGCACCTTGCGCAGATCGGCCTCGTCCCAGCCCACGAACGAGTGTCGGATCGACTCGATGCTGTAGGGCGAGGTGGCCTCATTGTGCGGGTAGTCCGAACCCCACATGCACTTGTCGATCCCGATCTCGCGGACTGTGGCGGCCTGCTTCGGTGAGGGGAAGCTCGAGCCGAGGAAGCAGTTCCGACGGAAGTAGTCCGAAGGCCTGTGTGGCAACGCGCCCGAGGCCGGCATCCCGATCTCGCCGATCCGCCCGCGCACCATCGAGTTGTGGATGTTGTCCATCCGCTCCAGCACTTCGGGCACCCACGCCGCACCCTGCTCGGTCATGACGAACTGCAGACCGGGGAAGCGTTCGAAGACGCCGCTCATGATGAGGTGCCACAACGCCCGATTGGCGAAGAACGGCGCCTCGAGCACGAACATGGTGATGGCGGCGTCGTGCTTGCCGTAGTTGGGGATGCCACTGCCACCAGCATGATGGGTGATCGACATCTCCAGGTCCTGACAGGTGGCCCACAACGGGTCGTAGGCGGCCGAGAAGAGCGGATCGATCCACGGAGTGTCGGGCGAGACACCGGGCAGCAGGATCCCACGGAGTCCGTTCTCCTTGGCCCACACCACATCGGCGATGGCCTCGTCGACATCGTTCAGCGCGATCTGGGCCAGTCCGACGCGGCGCAGTGGCGCTTCGGCCACGAAGTCGATGAGCCAACGGTTGTGGGCGCGCAGTCCGGCCATGCGCCGGGGGAAGTCCTCGGGTGACGGCGCCGGCGCGATCACCACGCCGGGGGGGAAGAACGGGGGCACCGTGTTCGGGAACAGCACCTCACAGGCCGTGCCCTCGGCATCGAGATCGGCGAGGCGACGGTCCGAATCCCAGTTCCGGGTGCGACCGTCGTCCTGAAGGTCTCGGAAAGGGTTCTTGTACCGGCCCCGCCAGGCATCGAACTCGTCACGCCACGCCGGATCCAGGTACTCGCGGTACTGCTCGTGACTGCCGCCGGCGTGACCGTCGGCCGAGACGATGACGTAGTGATCATCAGCTGCCATGGGGACCTCCCTCGTCGGTGCCCCTGAGGCTACCGGAGACACTTGACCGAGTCAACAGTGCCCGTTCAGGTCAGGTGGAAGTACGGCAGCACGAAGCCGTCATCGAAGCGGTGGAACACCACCTCCACCGGCAGGCCGATGGCCACCTCGTCGTGCTCACACCCCACGAGGTTGGCCAGCATCCACCAGCCCTCCTCCATCGTGACGATCAGCGGCACGTAGGGAACCTCCATGCTCGGCGTCACCGGACGCCACACGCAGGTCCAGCTGTAGATCTCGCCGCGTCCGCTGCTGTCGGTCCACGTCAGACGCCGTGACGCACACGACGCGCAGAGCATCGCCGGTGTGTGGGTGGCGGCACCACAGTCCTCACACCGCTGGAAGCGCAACACGCCCTCGGCGCATCCGTCCCACCACGGCCGCGACAGCGGACCGGGAACGGGACGGGGGATGTCACCGGTGCCGGCGCGCAACACGGTCATGGCCGTTCCGTCCCCAGCAGCAGGACGTCGGTGAACAGCGCGCCGGATCCTCCGCCGGTGCAAATCGCCACCTCGGCCCCGGGCACCTGCATCGACGCGCACGTGCCCCGCAGCTGCTCGACACCGCGCACGACGCGTTGGATCAGTTGCACCGCGGCGCCACCATGACTGAACGACATGGTGCCGCCGTCGGTGGTGACCGGGGTCGCCCCGCCGGGTTCGATGGCACCCGAGGTCACGTAGGCGCCGCCCTCACCCTCGGCGCAGAAACCGAAGGCCTCGAACTGCCGGATGATCTCGAACGAGAACGGGTCATAGAACTCGCACACCTCGACGTCGCTCGGACCGAGGCCCGCCGTGGCGAACGCCTCCTCGGCCGCCCTCCTCCCGACGTGACCGCCGATGAGATCGGGACGCCGCACGCCGCCGAGGTCCCAGGCCGGCGGGTGCTGGTAGGAGGGTCCGAGATGATCGGTGCCGCCACCGAGCAGGTACACGGGCCGGTGGGCGAGGTCGTCGGCCCGGTCGGCCCGGCTCAGCACGAGAGCCGTGGCGCCCTCCGAAGTCATGGCGCAATCGAGCAGGTGGAAGGGATCGGCGATCATACGACTGTCGAGGATGTCGGCTGCCGTGAACGGACCCCGACCCGAGTACACCGCGCCGGCGTGGGCGCTGCCATTGTTCCTGATGACGGCGGCCACATGCGCCATCTGCTCGGCTGTGGTGCCGAACATGTGCATGTGTCGACGGGCCATGAGAGCGAACTCGGCGGCGGTGAACATTCCGTAGGAGGCCACGAACTCGTGCGTCGGTCGCGTCCACGGCGCCGTGCGCGAATGCTCGCGGTAACTGCCCGCTTCACCGGTGGCCACCAACACCGTGGTGGCCAGTCCGCAGGCGATGGCCATGGCCCCTTCCAACACCGCAGGTATCCCCAGCGGCGACATCGATCGCCATGCCGGGCCGATGCGACTCTGGTAGAGGAAGTTGCTGGCCAGTCCCCCGACCACGCCGTCGATGTCGCGCGGCGTCAACCCGGCGTCGTCGATGGCCCCGAGCGAGGCCTCGAGAGCGATGCTCTGCGAGTCGTGGCCCTCGAGGACCTTTGCCTGCTGTGTGTTGTGGATCCCGACGACGGCGACGTCGCGGAAAGGGTGCGGCACCGACTAGTGGGCGTCGGCCTCAGCCGACGATCACGTTGGGTCGACCGAAGCCCTGGGCCTCACACAACGCCATGTAGGCGGCGAGCGTCCCCGGACCGTCGGCCACCGAGTCGATGTTGCCGTCCTCGTCGAGATTCAGGTTGCTGCCGTACATGTGGAACCACACGCGGGTGTCGTCCTCCACTGCCGTGAGCGTGTGCACCGATCCGGCGGGCTCGTACAGGAACGAACCGGCACGGTTCACGTAGTCGTACTCCTTGTACTTCCACGCGCCCGAGGTGGTGTAGCCCCACACCGGTCCCGTGTGACGGTGCGTCTGCACGGCGAAACCGGCTTGGAAGATGTTCTCCACGATCCACAGGCCTTCTTCGATCTTGACCTGGAGCACACGGAGCTTGTTGCCGCCGCCTATCTCCACGAAGGGCAGATCGGACTCGCCGATGTGGACGGCTTCGGTGGGTGCGGTCAACGTCATGGTTCCTCCTCGTGGTTTCGGGAGATGTTAGAGGGCCTCAGCGAGGTCCACGCACCAGGCGACCGGGACGGGCTCCGGTGTCGGTGTCGTCGCGGCGGGTGATGGTGCCGGCCACGATCGTGGCCCGATAGCCCGAGGCCCGCTGGACGAGCCGACCGCCCCCGGCGGGCAGGTCATGGACCACCTCGGGCTCGAACAGTCGCAGGTGCTCGAGATCGATCACGTTGACGTCGGCCCGCTTGCCGACCTCGAGCGTGCCCCGGTCACCGAGGCGGTAGAGCGAGGCCGTCTCGTGGGTCTGCATCCGCACGGCCGCCTCCAGCGACAGTCGCGGACCCCGGGTGCGGTCCCGCACCCAGTGGACGAGCATCGAGGTGGGCATGGAGGCGTCGCACAGCAGATTGGAATGGGCGCCGGCGTCGGACAGTCCGACCACCGAGGCCGGGTGCGTGAGCATGTCGTACACGCCGTCGAGCCCCGACCCGGCGTAGTTGTTGATGCCCGCCATCAGCAGCGCTCGACCATCGCGGTCGAGCATGCGGTCGTACATCATCTCCATGTCGGTCACGCCGGCGGCGGCGGCCAGTCCGGCGATGGACCGCTCGTGCGTCGGCTCGTGATCCAGACCGTCCATGGGGAAGATGATGGCGGCGCCGTGCTGGGCGAAATCGGCGATGCCCTCGTAGAGGGTGCCGTCGGGGGCGTCGTCGGGTTCGGCGAGGATGGCGGCGCGCACCTCGGGTCGTCGCAACTGCACGATCATGGAAGCGATGTCGCCGCCGGACTCGTTGCGTACGGCCTTGAACGTCGGTCGACGCATGAAGG
>JBJTGD010000201.1:0-5193 GCA_046093735.1 Acidimicrobiia bacterium
GCTCGTAGTACTCGGCCCATGCCGCTTCGCGCTCGGCATCGTCGGCACCGGCCCCGCCGACCCAGTTGCCGTGCTCGTCGAGTTCGAAGTGCTGGCGGTACTCCTCGGCCAGCACGCCGCCCTCGGCCGCCTGCTTGATCGACAGGCTGATGCGCCGCCGCTGCAGGTCGAGGTCGATGATCTTCACCCACAGCTCCTCACCCGGGGTGACGACCTGCTCGGGCAGCTCGACGTGGTGCGCCGACATCTCCGAGATGTGGACGAGACCCTCGATGCCGTCGCCCACCTGGACGAACGAACCGAACGGCACGAGCTTGGTGACACGGCCGTAGACGAGCTCGCCGACCCGGTGGTTCGACGCGAACTCCTGCCACGGGTCCTGCTGGGTCGCCTTGAGCGACAGGCTGATGCGGTCGCGGTCGAGATCGACCTCGAGCACCTGCACCTGCACCTCGTCGCCGACCTGCACGACCTGGGACGGGTGGTCGACGTGCTTCCAGGACAGCTCCGACACGTGGATGAGGCCGTCCATGCCGCCGAGGTCGACGAACGCACCGAAGTTCACGACCGAGGAGACCACACCGCTGCGGACCTCGCCCGGCTTCAGATTGGCGAGGAACTCCTCGCGCTGCTCCTTCTGGGTCTCCTCGAGCCACTGGCGACGGGAGAGGACGACGTTGTTGCGGTTCTTGTCGAGCTCGATGATCTTCGCCTCGAGCGAACGGCCGACGTAGGGGGCGAGATCGCGCACCCGACGCAGCTCCACCAGCGACGCCGGGAGGAACCCGCGGAGGCCGATGTCGATGATGAGACCGCCCTTGACGACCTCGATCACCGGACCGGTGACGACACCGTCCTCCTCCTTGATCTTCTCGATCGTGCCCCACGCCCGCTCGTACTGGGCGCGCTTCTTGGACAGGACGAGACGACCCTCCTTGTCCTCCTTCTGGAGCACGAGGGCCTCGACGGAATCACCGAGCGACACGATCTCCGAAGGATCGACGTCGTTGCGGATGGAGAGTTCGCGCGAGGGGATGACGCCCTCGGACTTGTAGCCGATGTCGAGCAGGACCTCGTCCCGGTCGACCTTGACCACCGTGCCCTCGACGATCTGGCCGTCCTCCACCTCGACCATCGACGCCGCGTAGGCGTCCTCCAGCGACTGACCTCCCAGATCGTCGGCGGTCACCTGACGGGGGATGTAGGAACCGTCGTCGGCGAACGTGCCCATGTCGGCGGTGGCCTCGGGCGTGGTGGGGGTCTCGGTGTCGGTCAAGGGAGTGGTCTTTCGGGCGGACGGGATGTCGGGGGATGGGACGGCGTGCCGGGGCACGAACGGCGAAGGCTACCGGTTCATCCACAGGCCCCGCCACCCGCCGAGACCCTGCGCCTGCGCTCAGGGTCGACGGGCGAGGAGGAGGAACTCCGGTCGGTCCACCTCCGGGGGACGCCGGTCGTAGTCACCGGGAGTGACCGACCACACCGCCTCCACCGTCAGTCCGGCCCGGGCGGCCAGCAGTCGCAGTTCACGGGGCGTGAAGCACGTCGTCCACAGATCGCGCTCGGTGGTCGTCCCCTCGGGGGTGCGCAGTTCGGCCACCTCATGATTCACCCCGGCGTCGGCGTCGAAGTCGTCGGTCTCCTCCAGGTGGCGAACCTGGAAGTAGGCGGAGAAGGCCGACAGGGCGAGCCGTCCACCGGGTCGCAGGGCCCGGGCCATCCCGTCCAGCACCGCAGCATCGGGGTCCGGCCCGACCGCACCGGCCCCTCCGGCCAGTCCGAAGCCGCCCTGACACAGGGATATGACGGCGTCGAACTCGGCGTCGAAGGGCAGGTGGCGCGCATCGAGCCGGGCGAAGGTCGCGCCCGGCGGCGCGTCGAGACGGGCCAGATCGACGAACGTGGCCGAGATGTCGATGCCGTGCACGACCATCCCGGCCCGGGCCAGCGCACGGGCGTGCCGTCCCGGCCCGCACCCGACGTCGAGCACGCGGTCACCCGGACGAAGACCGAGTGCGTCGACGAGGAAGGCGACCTCGTTCTCGGTGCCGATGGTGAACGAGTAGCGCAGGTACGAGGTGCGTAGGTCATCGGCGATCTGCTCGAACCAGTGCCCACTCTCGCCGGTCGACACCCGACTCAGCCCTTGGCCGCCGCCCACGAGTCGCCCGAGGACAGGTTGACGTCGAGGGGCACGCGCAGGTCGAAGGCACCGGTCATGGCGTCGAGCACCAGCGCAGTGGCCGACTCGAGTTCGTCGGGTGGCACCTCGCACACGACCTCGTCGTGCACCTGCAGGACCACGCGGCTCGCGCCGGACGAGGCATCGAAGGCGGCGTCGAGTCGGACCAGCGCCACCTTGAAGATGTCGGCGGCCAGTCCCTGGATCCCGGCGTTCATGGCCTGCCGTTCCCCCGCCTGTCGGATCCGGAAGTTGTCCGAGGACAGTTCGGGGATCTGACGACGGCGACCGAACAACGTCTCGGTGTATCCGCGCTCACGCGCTTCGGTGACCGTCCGGTCCATGTAGTCGCGCACCGCCGGGAATGCTTCGAAGTACGCATCGAGGATCGTCTGCGCCTCGCCGACCGGGATGGCCAGTCGCTGGGCGAGACCGAACGCCTCCATGCCGTAGGCCAACCCGTACGAGACCATTTTCGCCTTCGACCGTTGATCGATCGTCACCGAGCCCGGATCGACATCGAAGACCCGCGCTGCGGTGGCGTTGTGGATGTCCTGACCCGATTCGAACGCATCGATCAGACCCGGATCCTCGGCGAGATGGGCGATGCAGCGCAGTTCGATCTGGTTGTAGTCGGCGATGAGGAACGTGAACCCCTCGGCCGGCACGAAGGCACGACGGAAGGCCCGACCGAGGTCGCTGCGGACCGGGATGTTGTGGAGATTGGGTTGATCCGAACTCAACCGTCCGGTGCGGGCCACCGTCTGGTTGAACGTGGCATGGATCCGACCGTCGTCACCGATCTCGGCCAGGAGACCCTCGCCGTAGGTCGAGCGCAACTTCTCCACCTCGCGATACGCGAGGAGGTGCTCGATGATCGGATGCTCACCGAGCAACTTCTCCAGTGTCGCCGCATCGGTCGAGTACCCCGTCTTCGTCTTCTTCTGCGGAGTGAGTCCGAGTCGATCGAAGAGGATCTCGCGCAGCTTCACCGTGGAGTTGACGTTGAACTCCTCGCCGGCATCGGCGTGGATGAGGGCGCGCAGCTCGTCACAGCGGGCCACGAGGTCATCGCGCAGTCGACGGAGTTCGTCGGCGTCCACGCCGATCCCGAGGATCTCCATGCGGGCCAGCACCCGCACGAGGGGCACCTCGATCTCCGTGTTAAGGCGATCGAGACCACGAGAGGCGAGGGCCTCCGTGAGCGGCGCGGCCAACGAATCGACGGCCAGGGCTCGTCGTGCCGCGCGCTGGGCTCGGGCCGAGGTCTCGGCCTCACCGAAGTCGAGACGACCCTCGTCCTCCACCTCGTCGGCGGGCAGACGGGCATCGCTCCAACGGTCGAGCAGTTGACCGAGGTCGTAGCGCGTCTCGGCCGGGTCGAGCAGATATGCGGCCAACATCGTGTCCAGCAACAACGAGCGGACATCGACCCCGATGCGGTCGAGTCCACGCATCGCCTCCTTGGCGCCGTGCGCCACCAATGGTCGACCGTCACGGCCCAGCACGAGCGCCAGCGCCTCGGCCACGGCCCGGTCGTCCAGCAGGTCGGCGCCCAACCACAGGACCTCACCGGCCGAGGCGTCGACGACCAGCGCCACGCCGTCGAGTGCCGAGCGCCCCTCGGCTCCCGACCACGCCGCCTCCATGGCCAGCGCTCCGGTACCCGACGCCAACGCCGTCAAGGCGGCGACGGCCTCGGTCGGGGTGTCCGGGTCGATGCGCTCCGCCTCGAGCACGCTGACCCCCGCGGCGACCGGACCCGTGGACTCGACGCCCCACGCATCCACCAGTCGATCGAACAACTGCCGGAACTCGAGGAAGTCGAACAGACGTCGCACGGCATCGACATCGAAGCGGCCCACTTCGAGAGCATCGGGATCGACCGTGACCGGCGCGTCGTCGCGCAGTCGCATCAACTGCACGTTGATGCGGGCCCGTTCCTCGTTCTCGGCGAGGTTCTGCCGCAACTTGGGAGTCAGTTCGTCGAGATGCGCGTAGATGCCGTCGATCCCGCCGTACTGGTTGACCAGTTTGGCCGCCGTCTTCTCCCCCACCCCCGGCACGCCGGGCAGGTTGTCGGAGGGATCGCCACGCAACGCCGCGTACTCGACGTAGTCGACCGGCCGGACACCGGTCCGCTCGAGGATCCCGGCCTCGTCGTACAGCGCGTAGTCGGAGACCCCACGCTTGTTGTAGAGGACGCGCACATGGGGATCGCGCACCAACTGATAACTGTCCCGATCGCCGGTGACGATGATGACGTCGTCACCGCGTCGCTCGGCCTCGGCGGCCAGGGTGGCGATGATGTCATCGGCCTCGAAACCGGCGAGATCCAGCACCGGGACGGCCAGTGTCTCCACCACCTCGCGGACGATCCCCACCTGCTGACGGAGCAGATCGGGGGTGGCGTCGCGGTTGCCCTTGTAGGAGTCGAGTTGCTCGTGACGGAACGTGGGTTCCGACCTGTCGAACACCACGGCCAGATGATCGGGTCGCTGGTCGCGCACGAGGTTGATCAGCATCGAGGTGAACCCGAACACGGCGTTGGTCACCTGCCCGGAGGCCGTGGCCATGTCGGTCGGGAGCGCGAAGAAGGCCCGGTAGGTCAACGAGTGGCCGTCGATCAACATCAGTGTGCTCAAGGTGATGTCCTTCCCCCGGGGTCGGGGACGATCGATCCGTCGAGGATCCCCTCGGCCACCTCTCGCATCGTCGTGCGGTCGCTCATGGCCCGACGCTGCACGAAGGAGAAGGCGTCGGCCTCGGCGAGACCGTGAGCATCCATCAGCCGACCCTTCGCCCGATCGACGATCTTGCGCGTCTCCAGTTGCTCGGACAGTTCGAGGTTCCGTTCGAGGAGCTCCTGCATCTCCTGGAACAGACCGATGGCCAGTTCGATTCCGGTCACGAGTTCGGAGCGCAGGAAAGTCTTCACGAGGTAGGCCAGGGCACAGGCGTCGCGGGCCTGTTCCACCTGTTCGAGTTGACTGAACGCCGTGTTGTTGTGT
>JBJTGD010000202.1:0-3945 GCA_046093735.1 Acidimicrobiia bacterium
GCCATCGGGTTGCTGGTGGCTGCGTGTGGTGGTTCGTCGTCGAACGGTGACCCGGACCGGACCACCGATGTCACCGTGAAGCCGGCCGGCAACGGGAAGGCGGGCGGCTCGGTCAAGTTCGCGCTCGAGGCCGAGACCGACGGTTTCAACCCGACCAACAACCGCTGGGCCATCTCGGGCTACATGATCGGCAACGCGGTGTTCGATCCGCTGACGGCCATCGACGCAACGGGCAAGGCGCAGCCCTATCTGGCCAAGTCGTTCACGCCCAGTGCCGATTTCCGGACATGGACCGTCGACCTGCGGCCGAACGTCGACTTCTCCGACGGCACGCCGGTCGATGCGACGGCGGTGAAGTTGAGCATCGACACCGCGAAGGCCAACGCCCTGACCGGTGCGGCGCTGGCCAACATCGCCTCGGTCACCGTGGTGTCGTCGTTGCAGCTCACCATCGCCACGATCGATCCGTGGGCCTCGCTGCCGTCGGTCTTCGCCGCGCAGGTGGGCTACATCGCCGCTCCGGCCCAGTTGAAGGCCGAGGGTGCGGCGGCGTCGCGGCAGCCCATCGGTTCGGGTCCGTTCCTCCAGAAGGAATGGATCCCCGACAACCGCTGGGTGGGTACGAAGAACCCGAACTACTGGCGCTCCGACTCGGCCGGCACCAAGTTGCCGTACCTCGACTCGGTGGAGTTCCGTCCGATCGTCGACCCGCAGAACCGGGTGAACGCCCTGCTGTCGGGTGATGTGCAGATGATCCACACCACCGACTGGCCGGCCATCAACAAGCTCCAGGCCGAGGCCAAGTCCGGGAAGATCCAGTTCGTCGCCGACCCGACCGAGTCCGAAGAAGCGATGATCATGTTCAACACCTCGAAGGCGCCGCAGGACGACGTGCGCGTTCGTCGGGGTCTGGCGTTGTGCACCGACCCGAAGGCCATCCTCGTGATCAACGAGACGCCAGCCGATCGACTGGCCGACAGTCAGTTCACCCCCGACTCGCCGTGGTACTCCAACAGCGGGTTCACGACCAACGATCCCGGCGCCGGTAGGGCGTTGCTCGAGCAGGTCAAGGCCGAGAAGGGTCCGATCACCATCACGCTGGGCACCACACCGGTGCCGGCCAACGTGAACACCACTGCGCTGATCAAGCAGCAGTGGGAGGCGTGCGGTGTCACGGTCAACACGACGACCACCGAGCAGAGCAAGTACGTCTCCGATGCGGTGACCGGCCAGTACCAGGCCAACCTGTGGCGTCAGTTCAGCGCGTCCGATCCCGACGGCGACTACGTGTGGTGGATCGGCAAGAACGCCACCGGCCCGTTGGCGCTGAACATCGCCCGTCTGCAGGACTCGCAGATCGACGCTGCGCTCAACAGGGCCCGGGCGTCGAACGATCCGGCGGTCCGCACCCAGGCCTACGCCGAACTCCAGAAGCGCCAGACCGAACTGGTTCCCTACATCTGGCTGGCCCACACCCAGTGGGCCCTCGGTGCGGCCAAGAACGTCCGCAACATCGTGAACCAGACCCTCCCGGACGGAAAGCCGGCGCAGCCGTTCCAGACCGGCGTGGTGCGCCTCACCCAGACCTGGGTGGAGTGAGCCCCGCGCGCCGGACCGCCGTTCCCCGTCCGGGCCCTCGGCACACGGTACGTTCGACCGCGTGACGGCCCCGACGCTGCGCGTGGAGAAGCGGCTCCTGCGGTCGGGTCATCGTCGGGTCGCCTGCATCGACGAGGTCGGACGAGGTGCGCTCGGTGGCCCGGCCACCGTCGGCGTGGTGGTGATCGACGCAACGGTGCGACGACCGCTGCCCGGTGTGCGCGACAGCAAGTTGCTGCGACCGGCAGTGCGCCGCGAGTTGGTGCCGCGCATCGAACGATGGGCCGCGGCCAGCGCCGTCGGTCATGCTGGCGCGGCCGAGGTCGACGAGCACGGGATCGTCGCCGCCCTACGTCTGGCGGCGCAGCGGGCCCTGGCGGCGTTGCCGATCGACGTCGACGTGGTCCTCCTCGACGGGAGCCACGACTGGCTGACCCCTCCGGCCGCCGCCGGGCTGTTCGATCCCGCTGCGGCGATCGCCGGGCCGACACCGCCGGTGGTGACTCTGGTGAAGGCCGATCTCGCCTGTGCCGGTGTGGCCGCAGCGAGTGTGCTGGCCAAGTGCGAACGCGACACCCTCATGATCGAGTTGGCCCGACGGCATCCCGAGTACGGGTGGGACGAGAACAAGGGGTACGCGTCACCGTCCCATCTCGATGCGCTCCGACGTATCGGACCGTGTGACGAACATCGTCGTTCGTGGAATCTGCCGGTGACGGTCGGATCACTACGCTGAGTCGATGCCCATTCGTCAGCGTGTCGTGCTGTGTGCCTTCGTCGTCTGGTCGGTGTTCGTGTGGGGCAACCGGATCTCGAACACGTTGCGCTCCGACGAGTCGACGGCCTCGAAGACGTTCTCCACTGTGTTGTCGATCGTGCTGCTGGTGCTGGCCGCCGCGGTGCTCATGGTGACGTTGCGGGCGTGGCGGGGCGTCGTGCGCGTCTAGGGTGGCAAGGTGCTGCTCACCGCCGGCCTCGTCACCGTTGTGGTGTGGTTGGTGCGGATCCCGCAGATCGCGCTGGCCGATCACGATGCCGGATTCGTCATCGTGCACGCGCTGCTCGGTGTGGTCTCGCTCGCGCTGGCCGGGCCGGTGGCCCGCATCGGGGCCGCGGCCCGACGGGCGGCACGGCCCCGACCGCCGATCTGATCGGGATACAGTCGCCCCATGGGTCAGCCAGTCACCGTCCTCGAGAAGTCCTCGATCCTGCCCGGGGTGGTGCGGTTCGAGACCAACCGTCCCCTCACCGGGATGGGGGCCGAGGTGTACCGCTCGCCTGATGACATCGTGGCCGAGCGCCCCGCCGATCTGGTGGCCCGCACCCTGTTCGAGGCCGGCGGGGTCGAGTCGGTCTCGGTGGGCACCAACGTGATCACCGTGAAGCTGGCCACCAGCGGATCGGCTGCTGGCCTCCGCGAGCGGCTCGAGGAGCTGTTCACCCACTACCGCGAGGGCGTCGAGGTCGTGCAGCCGGAGGGTTTCGGCGGCTGACCCCTTGCCAGTATCGAACACATGTTCGATACTGGTGTCATGGCCCTTCCCCTCCGGTCCCAGCCGGCTCCGGTTCCGTCCGGGGATGTCGTCGATCGTCGGGCGCTGGCCCGTGCCCTGGCTGATCGCATCCGTCCGACGATCCCGGCGGCCGAGCGGCGACTGGAGGTGGGCGGCCCGTTGGCCCCTCTGGTCGACGGGGGAGTGGACCGCGGCAGCACTGTGACCATCGAGGGGATCGGTGCCACATCGGTCGCCCTCGCCCTCGCCGCCGCTCTCTCGCCGGGCCGATGGTGCGTGGTGGTCGGTCTGCGTGAGTTGGCTCCCCTCGGTGTGCTGGAGTCCGGGATCGATCCCGGCCGCTGCGCCTTCGTCGAGGTGGGTGACGGTGATCGGGTGGCCGAGGTGATCGCCGCGCTGGTGGTGGCCATCGACGTGGTCGTGGTCGACGCCCGGCTGACGGTGCGTCCCGCCGAGGTCCGTCGTCTCGGGGCGCGGGTGCGTGAACGCGGCGGAGTGGTGGTGGTCGTGCATCCCGATGGTGGCCATGTGGGTGCGTCGTGGTCGGGTGATCTGGCGATGACGGTGCGCGCCGGGACATGGGACGGTCCGGGTCGCGGCGATGGTCATCTGCGGTCGCGGTCGATGATGGTCGACGTCACCGGTCGTGGTCGGGCGGCGCCGTCACGGCGCCGCGAACTTTCGGTGCCGGGATGAACGCCGCGGGCGATCTTGACGCGGTGCGCACCCTCGTCGCCCGGTGCATCGACTGGCCGATCATCGCCACCGGACGTCGGCCCGATGAACCGGCTGCGGTGCTGCGCACCGATCGTGTCCTGGCCACGTCGCCGGC
>JBJTGD010000203.1:0-2048 GCA_046093735.1 Acidimicrobiia bacterium
CTTCCACGCCGCCACCCGATTCCGGTCGATGGTCCCGTCGCCGATGGCGCCATCGACGGCGCAGCCGGGCTGTCCCTCGTGTTGACAGTCCGAGAAACGGCACAGCGCGGCGAGCTCGTCGAGATCGGCGAAGGCGTCGTCGACCGAGTCGGTGTCGGCCACCAGACCGACGGCCCGGATGCCGGGGGTGTCGATGAGGACACCACCGGCGGGGAGGAGATGGAGTTCACGGGTCGTCGTGGTGTGTCGACCCTTGGCATCACCGGCGCGCACCGACCCCTCGACGGCCGCGTCATCTCCCATGAGTGCGTTCACGATCGTCGACTTCCCGGCACCCGACTCGCCCAACAGGGTCACGGTGCGTGAACCGATCACGGCCCGCAACTCGTCGAGGCCGACACCCTCCTTCACGGAGGCCACCACCACATCGAGTCCGGGATGGGCGGCGCGGACCTCGGCCTCGGCCCGTTGCGCGTCGGCCGCGTCGTCGGTGCCGGCCTTGGTCAGCACGACCACGGGCTCGGCCCCGGCGTCGCGGGCGATGGCGGTGCCGCGTCGGATGCGACCGTCCTTGACCGGACGGTCCAGTCCGCACACCAGCAGGACCACCTCGACGTTGGCCGCCAGTGCCTGTTCCTCGTCACCGTGGGCCGTCCGTCGCCGCAACAACGATCGACGGGGGAGCACCGACACGATCTCGCCCTCGCGCAGGACGACCCAGTCACCCACGGTGGGCTCAGGCGTGAGGCGCTGGGTGAACATGACCGTCTCGGTGCGGTCGGGAAGGGCCAGCACCAGGCCGGCACCATGGTGACGCAGGACCCGCGCCGGTTCGACTCCGTGACCGGCGAGCGACAGCGAATTCGCCCAGCCGACATCCCAGCCGAGGGGGGCGAGAGAGTCGTGTGGATGACTCACGATCCCACGGTCGGTCCGATGCTCATGCGCCGTTGCTCATGCGCCGCCGGCGGTCACGACCCGGTCGAGTCGTTCGAGAGTCGCTTCGATGGCGGCCAGGTTCTTCTTCGGTGCACCGGTGCGCTCCAACATCGCCGGCCACAGGGCCGGTGCCCAATCGAAGGTCTCGGTCACCTTGGTGCCGCCGTCGACCGGCTCGAGTTCGTAGCGCCAGATGTGACGGCCGAAGTGACGCCAACCGATGCGACGTCCTTCCTCGAACTCCACCACCGTGTTCTTGATCGAATACGGCAGATGGATCTTCATCCGCATGCCGAATCTCGCCCCGAGGGTGAGGCGTGGTGGGTTGCCCTTCGCTCCGAGCACACTGTCCGAGCCGTCGAAATCGCAATGGCGCGCCGGATCGGCCAGTACGTCGAAGATCCTCTCCGGCGGTGCCGCAATCACCCGGCTGGCCGAGATGCTTCGCTCAGTGGTCATCGATTCATCCTCTCCGGCCGCGTCGGAGCGAGCGAGGACCGCAGCGAGCGCCTCGTCGATGGTGGGGTGGGCGAAGGTGAACCCGCTCTCGGCGAGCACCGCGGGCAGTACCCGTTGGCTGGTGAACAGGAGTGCGTCGGCGAGTTCGTGACCCAACAGGAGTCGCGGACCGAACGCCGGTACCGGGAGGATCGCCGGGCGGTGCAGCACCCGGGCCAGTGCCGCGGTGAAGTCCTTGTTGGTGACCGGTGTCGGGGCCACGGCGTTGACGGGGCCCGACACCTCATGATCGATCAGCCACCGGATGGCGGACACCTCATCGTCGATGGTGATCCAGCTCCACCACTGACGACCGCTGCCCATGCGGCCGCCGGCGCCGAGACGGAACAGCGGCAGCATCTTGCGCAGGGCCCCACCGGAGCGGTCGAGCACGATGCCGGTGCGCAGCGCCGCCACGCGGATGCCGGCCTCGGCGGCCGGCGCCGCTGCGCCCTCCCACAGCACGCACACATCGGCGAGGAAACCATCGCCGGCCGGGGCACTCTCGTCGACGGCGGTGTCGCCGGTGTCCCCGTAGAAGCCGATAGCGGACCCGCTCACCAGCACTGATGGTCGCCGCTCCAGTCCGGCCAGCGCGCCGGAGCCGGCAT
>JBJTGD010000204.1:0-2572 GCA_046093735.1 Acidimicrobiia bacterium
GACCATCACCATGATCATCGGCGCGTTGTTCGGCACCGCCATCGGTTGACGCGTCGCCGCGATCGTTCGCGCGCGACGCAGCGTCAGAGGGCGCGCAGAGAGCGCACCAGCCCCACCATTCCCAGCCCGGTGCGTACGCACTCGGCGCCCTGGTTGTCCTCGTCGGAGGATCGGGCCAGGGCCTGGTCGAGGTTCTCGGTGGTCAGCACGCCGAAGATCACGGGCCCCCCCGTTGTCAGGTGCTCGTCCATGATCCCGCGCGCGCACTCACCGGCCACGAAGTCGTAGTGCGACGTCTCGCCCCGGATCACTGCGCCGAGACACACCACGACGTCGACGAGTCCGGCATCGATCATGGCCTTGGCCGCCATCGGTGCCTCGTAGGCCCCCGGGACCCACACCTGTACGACATCGCCCGGGTCCACACCGTGTTCGGTGAGGGCGGCGGCCGCACCGACGAGCAGACGATCGGTGATGTGGTCGTTGAACCGACCGCACACCAACCCGACGCGCACGCCTCGACCGTCGATGGCGGGGTCGACGGCGTTCCCGGCCCGGAAGTTCGACGACATCAGTCGAGTCCCTCAAGCATGTGACCCATGCGCTCCCGCTTGGTGCGCAGATAGGCGATGTTCTCGGGATTGGGCGCCGACTCCAACGGCACCCGTTCGACGATGTCGAGACCGAAGCCCTCGAGACCTCCGTACTTCGAGGGGTTGTTGGTCATGTAGCGCATGGTGGTGATCCCGAGATCGACGAGGATCTGCGCGCCGATGCCGTACTCACGACTGTCGACAGGGAGACCCAGCGCCAGGTTGGCGTCCACGGTGTCGTGCCCCTTGTCCTGCAGCGAATAGGCGCGGATCTTGTGACCGATCCCGATGCCGCGGCCCTCATGGCCGCGCAGGTAGACGATGACTCCCAGTTCCTCGTCCGCGATCCTCGTCATCGCCTGATCGAGCTGGATGCCGCAGTCGCAGCGCAACGAACCGAACACGTCACCGGTGAGGCACTCCGAGTGCACGCGCACCAGCACGTTGTCCTGGCCCTGCACTGCGCCCTTGACCATGGCCACGTGCTGCTCGCCGTCGAGCACCGACTCGTAGACGTAGCAGGTGAACTCTCCCCAATCGGTCGGGATCCGGGCCTCGGCCACCCGCTTCACCAACTTCTCGGTCTGCCGCCGGTAGCGGATCAACTCGGCGATGGAGATGAGCAGCAGTCCGTGTTCCTCGCAGAAGCGAACGAGGTCGGGCACGCGGGCCAGAGTGCCGTCGTCGTTGACGATCTCGCACAGCACACCGGCCGGGTAGAGGCCCGCCATGCGGGCGAGGTCCACGGCGGCCTCGGTGTGACCGGCCCGCTTGAGCACACCACCCTCGGCGTAGCGCAACGGGAAGATGTGACCCGGTCGCGCCAGGTCACCGGGACGGGTATCCGGCTCGATGAGCGCCTTGATGGTGGCGGCCCGGTCGGCGGCGGAGATCCCGGTGGTCGTGTGATGACGGAAGTCCACCGAGTAGGTGAACGCCGTGCGCTGCACCTCGGTGTTGTCCCGCACCATGAGCGGGATGTCGAGTTCGTCGAGACGCTCACCGGTGAGCGGCGCGCAGATGACACCCGAGGTGTGACGGACGAAGAAGGCGATCTTCTCCGGCGTCACGGCCTCCGACGCCATGATCAGGTCGCCCTCGTTCTCGCGGTCCTCGTCGTCGACGACCACGACGATCTCTCCCCGACCGATGGCGGCCACCGCCTCGGGGATGGTGGCGAAGTGCGACGACCAGTCGGAGCGTTCCGATCCGGAGGCGGGGTTCGGGGCAGGCATCAGTCCTCCTCGGACGATGAGATCGCGGCGAGTTGGGCCTCGACGAGACGTTCGGTGTATTTGGCCATCACGTCGACCTCGATGTTGACCGGCGCACCCGCACCTTTGTGACCGAGCGTCGTGACGGCGGCGGTGTGCGGGATGACGGCCACGGTGAAACCGTCGTCGGTGGGACGCACGACGGTGAGCGACACGCCGTCGACGGTGATCGAGCCCTTCTCCACCACGTAGCGCAGCAGCGCCGACGGGATCTGTACGCGCAGATCCGGGACCGGGTCGACGATGGTGCCGACCGCGTCGACATGACCCTGGACGAGGTGTCCCCCGAGTCGATCGACGAGACGCACCGGACGTTCGAGGTTGACCGGATCGCCCACGGCCAGCGCTCCGAGGTTGGTGCGGGCGAAGGTCTCGTCGCTGACGTCGGCCTCCCACCATCCGGCGTCACGGTCGAGGGCCACCACGGTGAGACAACAGCCGTTGACGGCGGTGGAGTCGCCGATCCCGGCCTCCTCCAGCACCTGGCGGCAGGCGATGCGCAGACGCGCGCCGTCCCGGGCGGCCACCTCTCCCAGTTCCTCCACGATGCCGGTGAACATGTTCAGCCCTCGAGTTCCAGGCGCAGATCGTCGCCCACCCGGGTCAGGTCCACAATTCGGAGCCGATCCAGACCGGCCATGGTGGCCGCGCCGGGGCCGGAGAAGGCCGGTCGGGCATCGTCGCCGCCGAACAGGGCCGGGGCCA
>JBJTGD010000205.1:0-3516 GCA_046093735.1 Acidimicrobiia bacterium
CTCGGGGGACGAGTCCCGAGGTGGCGGCGCTGGCACAGCAGATCGCCGCGGCGCAGGGTCCGGAGATCGCCACCATGACCTCATGGCTGCAGGGGTGGGACCAGGTCGTGCCGGTGGACATGGGCATGGACCACTCGTCCCACGACATGGGTGCGATGGACGGCATGATGAGCGCCGATGACATGGAGCGTCTGGGCGGGTCGAAGGGCGCCGCTTTCGACCGCATGTGGGTGGAGATGATGATCGTCCACCACGAGGGCGCGCTGACCATGGCCCAGCGCGAGGTGGCCGAGGGGAAGGACCCGGCCGCGGTGGCCCTGGCCCGGGTGATCATCGACAGCCAGTCGGCCGAGATCGCGGCCATGCGTTCGTTGCTGGCGAGGCTGCCCGGCTGAGCAGCGCGTCAGTCGACGTCGCCTGTCAGTCGAAGGAGTGGCGCGGTGTGGTCAACGGCAGGTCGAGTGAGCTGAGCAGACCGGATGGTGCCGCGTGCACGAACGGCATGGCATTGACCACGCGCATGGCCGTGGCCCGGATGCCGGCCAGGTAGAAGTCCTCGGCGCTCCCCACCGTGAAGTCGCACTGCATGTCCGGCTCACCTTCGATGAGCACGCGATAGGTGCCGTCGCGATCCGACCGGGGCCAGTGAGGGGCCAGATCGAGCGCCAGTCGGTTGATGTGCTCCACCACGATGGCCTCGCGACCGCCGATGACACCGATGGTCTCGAAGCGGACGGCGCCGACGGTGCCGGCCTCGACGCGCCCGAACGCGGTGTCGAGCGCGCGCGGTGTCGGTTCCTGCACCCACGTCTCGCGGACCTCGTCGAGTTCGACCCCCAGGCCGGCGGCCACCACCTGCACCACCGGCCCCCACGTCATGCGTTGTGCACCGGCGCCGGCCATGATCGGCACGTTGTCCACGGGCTTCCCGAACCCGAACACCTCTCGCATCATGAACTCCACCGGATAGGTGTCGTAGGTGAACAGTTCCTGCACGCGCACCGAGCGGATGGTGTCGGACATGGTGAGCATGGCCAGCGGGAACTGATCGGCGGCGAACCCGGGCTCGATGCCCGACGCGTACAGCGACGCGCCCCCGGTTGCCGCCGCGGTCTCCAGACGGGCCCGAGCGGCGGACGGATAGCCCGGCGGATACACCAGCGCCGGGGTCGACACGGTGACCACGTCGATGCCGGCCGACAGGAACCGCTCGTAGTCGGGTACGGCCACGGCATCGAGTTGCGGACCGCTGGCGCAGTAGCAGATGCACTCGGGTGCCAGATCGAGGATCGACTCGGCGTCGTCGGTGGCCAGCACGCCGACCGGCGCGCCACCGGCCAGCACGCCGACGTCGACCCCGACCTTGGCCGGCGAGTACACCCGCACACCGATCAGGTCCATGTCGGGTCGCCGGAGCATGGCCTGCAGTGCTCGTGAACCGACCTCACCGGTACCCCACAACGCCACTCGCAGTCCCATGACCCTCCCTCCGGCCGCAACCATGGCACGGTCGACGCCGGCCCGCAGGCCCGATCGGCTTGCGCCCGCTCTCCTACAGTCGCAGGGTGCGGAACGTCGTGGTGGGAATGCTGCTGGCCGTGACGGTCGGTCTGGCCTCGTGCAGTGGTGGCGGGTCCTCCTCGGGGCCGACGACATCGGTGACGTCCGCGTCGACCACGTCGATCGCGCCCACGACCACGACGTCGCTGCTCGTCGTCACGTCGCCGACCTGGTTCAGCACACCGACGGGCAACATCTCGTGCGCGGTCATGGCCGACCACGCCCGGTGCGACATCGTCGATCGCACGTGGACACCACCGACCAAGCCCGCCGACTGTCCGCTCGACTGGGGGTCCTCGCTGGTGGTGACGGCGACACAGGCCGGCACGTTCGTCTGCAACTCCGACACCGTGGACCGACCCGAGGTGCGGATGCCCTACGGGCGTCGGGTCACCAACGGCGCGATGGCGTGTGACGTCGTGCCCGAGGGCGTGACCTGTCGGTCGTCCGACGGCCACGGGTTCTTCCTGTCGCGGGAGTCGTACCGACTCCTCTGACCGGTCGTACCCTCGACACGGGCACTCCGGCGTGCGTCACTGTGCCATCGTGGAGACACAGGAGGGACGATGACGACACCCGAGGAGAACAAGCGGATCGTCCAGCAGTTCTGGGACGCACTGGCGGCCCGCGACTGGGCGGGCATGGAGGCGCTGCTCACCGACGACGCGCACTACACCGATGTGGGCACGCCCGGTGACGGCGGGGTGGGGCCGAAGGGCGTCACCCGGCGGGTGCGCATCGGACTCGAACCACTCGAGGGTTACGAGCACCTGTCCGGCACCAACATGATCGCCGAGGGCGACCTGGTGATGACCGAGCACACCGAACGGTGGCGGTTCCACACCGGCGAGGTGATCGACCATTCCTTCGTGTCGGTCACGCAGTTGCGCGACGGTCGGATCTGTCGGTGGCACGACTCCTCCAACATCTCCAACATCACCGATAACGCCCCGCGCTGGTGGCTGGAGCACATCATCACCGAGTCCGCCAAACCCTGAACCGGCCGCCACGGAGGTGCGACGGCGGGCCGAGTCAGTTCATCTTCGGCGGATGCTCCGGGTAGGTGGCGGCGATGAGGGCAACGAAGGCTTCGTCGTGGATGGCATCGGCGGGGCGGGTCACGTCGATACCGCGCGCCGACAGGTCTGCCATGAAGATGTAGACGATGCGATAGAGGTCGAGCGCGTCGATGCCCTCGTCCACCTTGCGGGCCTCTTCGGCATCGAGGAACACGTCGGCCTTCCACGACACGGTGATGCGGGCCTCGTCGTCGGCGATGTGACCGATCGTGGCGCCACCGCCGTCGAGGATGTCCCACCCGCCGTCGCCGCGCACCAGCCGGCTGTGGCTGTCGACGCCCTCCGCCATCGTCGAACCCGGCGCACCCAGCGGCGACACCCCGTGGAAGGTGCTCTCGTTGTCGGCCACGATGCTCACGTTGCGGAACGGCGGTGACTCCATCATGTGGGGACCGTCGGCACCGTCGGGCCAGTAGTGGAAGTCGCCGCCGATGCCGTCGTAGAACCACGACACGGCGGTGGCGATCTTCGTGCGCCACTGCTCGAACAGTCCCGAGTTGGCCATGACCTTGAGCAACCAGATGGGCTGGTCGGCGCGGGTGAAGCCGCGGAAGGCGGGCACGTCGAGGTGGGGGATGAACGGGAACGGGGTCGGTCCCATGATGTTCACGTACACGTGCGAGGGCCGGACGATGGCGCCTTCGCCGTACACCGCGGCCGCCGCGTCACGGAAGTTCGGGTTGTCGAGGATCAACTCGGCGCCGCCGACGGCGACGTCGCCCTCGCGCACGAAGTCCTGGCGGAACCAGGGCGGGGAGAACTGCGGAGGGCGTGAACCGAGCGCCGCCATCTCGGCGTCGTTGCCGGCGTAGTTGGTGAGCGGCCAGAACGGACCGGCGCTGCGGATCAGCTCGACCACGGCCGTCGGGTCGGCGAA
>JBJTGD010000206.1:0-11382 GCA_046093735.1 Acidimicrobiia bacterium
TGGCGCGAAGCCGAACGCGGAGTAGGCCTTGAAGCCGGCGTGGGCGCCGGCCGGGACGGCCGCGATCACGAGCAGAGCAGCGGCGATCGCAACGGCGACGACGGGTCGTCGGCCGGCCCGCACTCGGGGCGTCGGGATGGACATCGGGGAATCCTCCTGGGTCGGAACCACGTGCGCGTCCGCGCTCGCTCCGAGAGAGTCGCTCGACGACCCGGTTCAGTTCCCGCGTTCGACCCGTGATCAACTCCGGCGGGGCGGGGCGAATCTGATGTCCAGCGTGCGCAGGTAGCTGTGCAGCCCGGCGTCCTGGATGGGGATGATCCACGCCGGTTCACCCGACTCGTTGTGATGGGCGTGCCACAGGCCCGGCGGCGTCACGAAGGCGCTGTGGGGCTCCCAGTCGACGCGGACCGGATCGATGATCTCGCCGTCCTCGTCGATCGAACGACCCACGAGTGTGAAGCATCCCGGTGCGCACTGACCCACGAGATCGAGAGCGACCGACTGGTGACGATGCGGTCGTTGCACGGTGCCGACCGGAACCAGTCCGTACATGGCCCACAGCACGTGGGTCACGGTCTGGGTCATATCGTTGGGCACCGTGTTGAGCAGCACCGACAGTCGGTTGCGGTCGGTGGCCCGCGGCGAGTGTTCGACATCGGCCAACTCCGCCCGCAGCCGCTCGGCCGGGAACCGTGTGGGCGCGAAGCGCTGCTCGGTGGGCGCCACGCCCAAGTGGTGCAGCAGCGGCTCGTCGGTCACCCAGTACAGCGTCGTGTCGGCCGTGGCCCGATGGACGGTGCGGCAGTTGGCGGGGAGCACGAAGAAGTCCCCGGCCGCCCACCGCAGTTCGCGCCCGTCGACGGTGGAGGTGCCCTCTCCGTCGATCACGCAGTACAGCTCGGAGGTGGCCACTGGCGCGGTCTCAACGGAGTCGCCGGGCGCGATGCGGATGAACGAGACCAGCAACGCTGGCGATGTGGCCGGCGCCGACGTGCCCAGAGCCTCGGAGAGATCGAACGGGAGGATGCCGGTGGTCACGGCCCGGTGGCGTTCGGCGGGGAACCGTTCCATGGGCAGCGGCGGGATGCGTCCGGAGCCGACGGGGTTGGCGGCCCGCGAGTACTCGAAGTACCGGGCCTCACCCGACCAGTCGTCGTCGTCGATGTCGACGGCGATGCCGCCCATCACCAGTTCGACCGTTGCCTTCTCGGTGGTGGTCATGGTCCTAGTCTGTCGGACGATGACCGACAGCGACGGACGGCGCCGATCGTCGTGGCGCCTGTGGCACCCGGCCCCGGGCGGGGTCGGGTCGTAGACTCGGGCGATGACCGATCGCGGCCTCAGCCACCTCGATTCTCTGGGCCGGGCGCGGATGGTCGACGTCACCCCCAAGGACGCCACCCACCGCCGGGCCATCGCCAAGGGTCGGGTGCACATGGACTCCGAGACCGCCTCGCTGGTGGCCCGGGGCGCGATCACCAAGGGCGACGTGCTGGCCGTGGCCCGGGTGGCCGGGATCCAGGCAGCCAAGCGCACCCCGGACCTCATCCCGCTGTGCCACCCGCTGCTGGTGGGGTCGGTGCACGTGAACTTCCACATCGGCCACGACTTCATCGAGATCGAGACCCAGGTGGAGACGGTCGACCGCACCGGGGTGGAGATGGAGGCCCTCACCGCCTGTTCGGTGGCGGCGCTGACCATCTACGACATGTGCAAGTCCTCTGACCGGTCGATGGTGATCGGCGACGTCGCCCTGTGGGAGAAGACCGGGGGCCGCTCGGGCACCTACCGGCGCGATCCCGATGTGGTGTTGGGCGACGACGTGCTGGGCGAGCCCTTCACCGGTGGGCTGGGCGACGATCTGCTCTGAGGCGGCTCGGCCGGGAATCGCCCGATCATCGCCCGATCATCGCCGGTTCGTCCTCGGTTCTTCACTCATCCTGGGCGCCGGGAGTGCCGATCCTGCGCCTGTGACCCATGTCTCGGGTGGTCCCCCGAATGGGTCAGGACCGGACGTTCTGTAGTAGAACCGTAATGTTCACCCGGGCGGGGTGGCTCGTCTCCTCGCCCTCCGGCACGCGGTCACCGATCGCCCCGACCGTCCCGACAGCAGAGGAGGTACCGACCCATGACGTTCCTCGTGCTCTTCGTCCTCGCCGTGGTGTGGGCCGTCTATCTCGTGTCGTGGATCAAGAACCGGTCGTCCCGCACTCGGGTCAACTCCATCAGTTCGTTCTCGACGCACCTGTCCATCCTCGGTCGGACCACCCCCGAGGCGCCGGCCGTGCCCGTGGCACCCCGATCGTTGCCCCTCGATGGTGGTCAGTACTTCGCTCCGGTGCGCCCGCAACTCTCGCCCCAGCAGAAGCGACGTCGTGACGTCCTCTTCGGCACGGCCGGGGCCACGGGCGCCACGTTCCTGCTGGCGATGTTGGCCGGTGGCGTCATGTGGCTGCTGTTCCTGCTCTGTCTCGGCGCCTTCGTCGGCTACGTGGCCCTCCTCGTCGACGCGCAGAAGCGCAAGATGGAGCGACGCGCCAAGGTGCGGCCGCTGCTCGTCGCGCCCCCTCGCTACGACGATGTGCTCGACGGCATCGTCGACGAGCAGCCCCAGCGCCGCATGTACGTCGTGGGCGGCAACTGAACGACCCCGGCGATTCCCGCCGCTTCGTTCCAGTCCGGTACATTGACGGCCCCTGCGGGGGTGTAGCTCAGTTGGCTAGAGCGCTACGTTCGCAACGTAGAGGTCGGGAGTTCGATTCTCCTCACCTCCACCACAGGAACGCAGATGGGGCCCGGCACTCGGTGTCGGGCCCCTGTTCTCGGTTGAGTGAGTGACGACGGATTCATGCTGTCGTCGCCGACGAGCACCGCACTAGCGTTTCGCTCATGCCGACCTACCGATCCCATACGTCGACCCAGGGCCGCAACATGGCCGGAGCCCGTGCCCTGTGGCGCGCCACCGGCATGACCGACGGTGATTTCGAGAAGCCGATCATCGCCGTGTGCAACTCGTTTACGCAGTTCGTGCCCGGACACGTGCACCTCAAGGACCTCGGCCAACTCGTGGCTCGCGAGATCGACGCGGCCGGTGGTGTGGCCAAGGAGTTCAACACCATCGCCGTGGATGACGGCATCGCCATGGGTCACGACGGGATGCTCTACAGCCTCCCCAGTCGTGATCTGATCGCCGACTCGGTGGAGTACATGGTGACGGCTCACACCGCCGACGCCATGGTGTGCATCTCCAACTGCGACAAGATCACGCCGGGCATGCTCATCGCCGCCATGCGCCTCAACATCCCGGCGGTGTTCGTCTCCGGGGGTCCCATGGAGGCGGGCAAGACGCGACTGGCCGGCAACGAGGTCAAGGTCGACCTCATCACGGCCATCGTGAAGGCCGCCGATGACGCCTACACCGATGAGGAGGTGGCCGACATCGAGCGGTCGGCCTGTCCGACCTGTGGTTCGTGCTCGGGCATGTTCACCGCCAATTCGATGAACTGTCTCACCGAGGCTCTCGGTCTGTCGTTGCCCGGCAACGGCACCATTGTCGCCACCCACGCCGATCGCGAGCGGCTGTTCAAGGAGGCGGGTCGTCTCGTGGTCGACCTCGCCCGACGTCATTACGAGAAGGACGACGACAGCGTCCTGCCCCGTTCGATCGCCACCAAGGCGGCGT
The DNA here is from genome assembly GCA_046093735.1 of Acidimicrobiia bacterium. Lineage (GTDB taxonomy): Bacteria > Actinomycetota > Acidimicrobiia > Acidimicrobiales > Acidimicrobilacustridaceae > Acidimicrobilacustris. The sequence continues at coordinate 3,686 of JBJTGD010000206.1, forward strand.
TCACCAATGCGATGGCGCTCGATGTCGCCATGGGTGGCTCGACCAACACCGTGCTGCACATCCTCGCTGCGGCCAAGGAGGGTGGCATCGATTTCACCATGGCCGACATCGATGCGTTGAGCCGACGAGTGCCCAACATCTGCAAGGTGTCGCCCGCCACCGAGCAGTACCACATCGAGGACGTGCATCGGGCCGGCGGCATCCCCGGCATCCTCGGAGAACTCGACCGCGCCGGATTGATCGACTCGTCGTTGCCCACGGTGCACAGCCCGTCGATGCGCGACGGTCTCGATCAGTGGGATCTCGTGCGCCCCACCTGCACCGAGGAGGCCAAGCACTTCTGGCTCGCCGGTCCGGCCGGCATCCCCACGCAGGTGGCCTTCAGTCAGGACACCAGGTGGCCATCGCACGACACCGACCGCGTCGGAGGCTGCATCCGCTCGGTCGACAACGCCTACACCGTCGAAGGCGGCCTGGCCGTGCTGTTCGGAAACGTCGCTGTCGACGGATGCATCGTCAAGACCGCCGGTGTCGACGAGGAACTGTTCCGCTTCGTCGGTCCGGCCCGCGTGTTCGAGAGTCAGGACTCCGCCGTGGAGGCGATCCTGGCCGACGAGATCCAACCCGGTGAGGTCGTGGTCATCCGCTACGAAGGGCCCAAGGGTGGTCCGGGCATGCAGGAGATGCTGTATCCGACCTCCTACATCAAGGCCCGCGGCCTGGGGAAGGCCTGCGCGCTGCTCACCGACGGTCGCTTCAGCGGCGGTACCTCCGGTCTGTCGATCGGCCACGTGTCGCCCGAGGCGGCCGAGGGCGGTCTCATCGCCCTCGTGCACGACGGCGACACCATCACCATCGACATCCCGACGCGTTCGATCTCCTTGGACGTCGACGAGGCGGTACTGGCCGAGCGTCTGGCTGCCGAACAGGCCCGGGGCGCGGCGGCGTGGACGCCGTCGGAGGTCCGAACCCGCAAGGTGTCGCCGGCGTTGCAGGCCTATGCCGCCATGACCACCTCGGCCTCCACCGGTGCCGTGCGCGACGTCACCCAACTGCAGCGCCGCTGAACCGGCGCGGTCGAATCGATGAGGCCCGACCGATGACGCCGGTCGAGGTCGTCGAGCGTTACTTCGAGTGCATGCGCAACGGCGATCTTGCCGTGGTCGACGTGTTCACCGAGGACGCGCGCTTGGTCGGACTGGGGACGGTGGTCGAGGGTCGGGAGGCGATCCGTGCCTTCTACGGCGCGTCGATCGACGCGTCACGCCCCTCACCGCGGTTGGTCGGTCCATTGCTCGTGGAGGGCCGACGGGTGGCCGCCGAGATCGAGATCTCCCTCGCCAGCGGTGACGTGCTGCACGTGGTCGACCTGTTCGTCGTCGAGGGCGACCACATCCGTTCGCTGACCTACTTCGTCGCCGATCACTGAGCCCGCGGCACGGCGGTTGTGGGTTCGGCGTTTGTCAGCGCATCAGTTGTCGACGCAGCAAGTCTCAGCGCTGCCGTGAGCCGGGCTGGTAGTTCGGCCCGGCGGTGATGTCGACACGCTCGAGCAGGAGCGTGCACGGCGGTTCGAGCCGTTCGACGAGTGCGTCGGTCCGCTCGGCGCCCAGGAGTTCCCAGGGCAGTGCGGTGAGTCGGTCGGTGTCGTCCTCGATCCGCTGGCGCAGGGCGATGCCCTCCACGGTGACCGCTCCGCCCGCCGCCAGTCCGCGCTCCGTCAACGTCGACCACCCGGCCTCGATGATCTCGGGCGCGGTGCCGCGCGACCGCGCCAACCAGTCGGTTTCGTAACCCAGCCATGCGGTGTGGAGGATCGATGCCTCGGCGTGATCGAGACCGGCGGCCACGGTCAGGGCCCAGTGCGTGTCGCCGCGCCACTCGCGCAACGCGTTCACTGCGTGCCATCCGGACAACAGCGGATCGGTGGGGCGAGGCATGGCGCGCACGGCGCCGAACAGCACGCGCCCGGTGAGCGGCACTCGATCGACCACGTTCCACAGGTCGGGGCCGAACTGGCACAACGGCTCGACGATTTCGGGCGCGTAGCGATGCAGTCCTTCGACCACGGCCTCGTCACGAGCGTGCCAGAAGTCGATGAATCGCGCCGGGCCTCCGAGGAGTTCGAACACTCCTCTGATGCCGGCGGGGGAGATCGATCCGAAGGCGGCGATCACGGCCTCGGGTCCGGCGGGGGCGAGCGGAGCGGCCCGCGAGGCGATGTAGCCACCCGGCGACGCGAACTGCTCGGGGATCCCCAGCGCGGCGTAGCGCGCAACCGCGCCGGGGTCCCAGAAGATCCAGCCCACCGTCGTCTGCACCGACCGCGCCACGCGGCGGGTGCGCTCGACCAGTTCGGTCGAGGGTGTGGTGTCGTTCAGGAGAGACGCTCGACGATCATGGCCATGCCCTGACCGCCGCCGACGCACATCGACTCCATGCCGATGGTGCCACCGGTGTCCTCGAGACCGTTGAGCAGCGTGGCCATGATGCGGGCCCCGGTCATGCCGAACGGGTGTCCGAGGGCGATGGCGCCGCCGTTGACGTTCAACTTGTCGTAGGAGATGCCGAGGTGGCGGGCCGAGGGCACGACCTGGGCGGCGAACGCCTCGTTGATCTCGACCAGGTCGATGTCGTCGATCGTCATGCCGGCGCGGGCCATGGCCTGACGGCAGGCCTCGATCGGTCCGAGACCCATGATCTCCGGATCGAGTCCGCTCACACCCGACGAGATGATGCGGGCCAGCGGGGTGATGCCGAGTTCGGCGGCCTTGGTGTCGCTCATCACGATCACGGCGGCGGCGCCGTCGTTGAGCGGGCAGGCGTTGCCGGCGGTCACGGTGCCGTCGGGACGGAACACGGGCTTGAGCTCGGACAGCTTCTCCACGGTGGTGCCGGCCCGGATGCCGTCGTCGCGGGTGACCGTCACCGGGTTGCCGTCGGCGTCGACCGTCTCGATCGGGGTGATCTCGCGCTCGAAGAAGCCACGCTCGAGCGCAGCGGTGGCCCGCTGCTGTGACAGGGCGGCGAACTCGTCCTGATCGGCGCGTGACACGTTCTCGTACTGGGCGACGTTCTCGGCGGTCTGACCCATGCCGAGGTAGTAGTCGGCGATGCCGCCGGCGAACGGCGTCCACACCGGTGCACCGCCGGTCGAACGTGCGGCGGTGCGCTCCTCGGCGCCGGCCATGCGCGGGTTGTGCGTGCCCGGCATGCCGTCGGACATGCCCAGACCGAATTGGCTGACCGTCTCCACACCGGCGGCGATGAAGGCATCGCCCTCGCCGGCCTTGATGGCGTGGGCGGCCATGCGGATGGTCTGCAGCGACGACGAGCAGTAGCGGTTCACCGTCACTCCGGGGACGTGGCCGATACCGGCCAGGTCGGCCACCAGACGGGCCATGTTGTAGCCCTGCGTGCCGGCGGGCTGCGCGCAGCCGAGCATCAGGTCGTCCCACGTCACACCGGCCAGCGCCGGAACCTTGGCGATGGCGGCGGCGACGATCGTGCCGGCGAGGTCATCGGGGCGCACCTGGGTGAGCGATCCCTTGTGGGCCCGACCGATGGCGGTGCGGGCGGTGGAGACGATGACGGCTTCGGGCATTGGGGGCTCCTCATTGGGCGCGGTCGCAGCGGATGGGCACCCGGACCGTTGCGGGCACGTGGCATTGTCTATCGCAGGTCCCCCGACCGCAGGAATCCGTGGCCGAACCGGCGCGATGGTCGGTGCGGGCGGGCCCCGTGGGGGAGAATCGCACCGTCCGATCCTGCTGAGGAGCCCCATGCCCGTCGATCTGTCCGATCTCCTCGACCCGATGCGCACGGCGGTCGTCACCTCCGAGTGTCAGAACGGTGTGCTCGGTCCGCACTCGCAACTGCCCGAACTGGCGACGGTGGCCCACGAACGGGCGGTGCCGAACCTGACCCGCCTCGTGCACGGCGCCCACGTGGCCGGGGTGCAGGTCGTGCACTGCGTGTTCTGGCGGCGGGCCGACAAACGGGCGGGCAACACCAACGGTCGCCTGTTCGCAGCCATGGCCAAGCAAGGCGCGCTGGCCATGGAGCCCGGCACCGAACTGGCCATGCCCATCGGTGAGTTGCACACCTCGCCCGACGATCTCGTGCTGGGTCGCTTCCACGGACTCGATCCCATCGGCGGCACCGATCTCGATCCGGTGCTGCGCAACCTCGGTGTGTCGACGGTGGTGGTCACGGGTGTGTCGGTCAACGTGGCGCTGCTGGGTCTGTCGATCGGCCTGGTCAACTGCGGCTATCAGGTGGTGATCCCCCGCGACGCGGTGGCCGGTGTGCCGGTGGAGTACGCCGAGATGCTCCTCGACAACACCTACCGGATGGTCGCCACGGTGACGACTACCGACGACGTACTCGCTGCGTGGTCGTGACCATCGACGACGGATCGATCGAGCGGCCGGCGGGGCGACGCGGGCGCGCCACCCGGCAGCGTCTTCTCGAGGCCACCGCGGCGTTGTTGGAGTCCGGTCCCTATCGCACGTTGACCGTCGTCGACATCGCCCGCGATGCGGGCACGTCACCGGCGGCCTTCTACCAGTACTTCGCCGACGCCGAGGATGCCGTGTTGGCCCTCGCCTCCGATCTGGCCGACACCGCCGGTCCGGCACTGGCCGCCAGCATCACCGGCGTCGACTGGGCCCGTGATGACGCGATGGCTGCTGCGCTCGGTGTGGCCGACGCGTTCCTCGACCTGTGGGAGCGTGACCGCGCCATCCTGCGGGTCGTCGACCTGGCCACCGACGAGGGTGATCAGCGGTTCCGCGACGTGCGCAGTCGGATGCTCAACGCGCCGTCCGAGGCGTTCGTGGCGGTGCTGCGCAAACTGCCGCCGGGCACCGTGACCGATCCGCTCGCCGATGCCGGCGTCCTGGTGTCGATGCTGGCCCACGTGGCCGCCCACGTCGTCGGTCTGCAGGCATGGGGCGCCGGACTCGACGAGTTGCGCCGCACGATGGCCCGCGTGGTGGCGTCGACGCTGACCGGTCAGCTGTCGTCATTCGGCGCGCCGTCGGCCCGCTCCTGAACGGGTTCGGTCCGGGCCCGATCGGCGATCGAGCCGCGACGGAACAGTCCCCACAGACACGCGCCCACCACGACGGCGACTGCCACTGCCAGCAACGGCCATGGTGTGTTCGCGGCCAGCGCGCTCGTTCCCACGGTCCGACAATGTAGGCAGTCCGTCATTGGTACGGTGCCGACCACCACGAGCGTAGGAGCCACGTCCCCATGAGGATCTCGGTCGGACTCCCCACCCACCACGTCGACTCGCCGCAGGAATGGTGCTCGGCCGAGGCGATCACCGAGATGTCGGCGGCCATCGAAGCAGCCGGCGCGTGGGCGGCCTTCGTGACCGATCACCCGGCGCCCGATGTGAAGTTCATGTCGAAGGGTGGCCACCACGCCCTCGACCCATTCGTGACGCTGTCGGTGTCGGCCATGGCGACCTCGACGCTCAAGTTGCACTTCAACCTGGCGATCCTCGCCTACCGCAACCCGTTCGTCTCGGCCAAGGCGATCGCCACCCTCGATGTCGTGTCGAACGGTCGCGTCGTGCTCGGCACCGGGGCGGGCTATCTCACCGCCGAGTTCGCCGCCGTCGGGGCCGACTTCGAACGCCGCAACGACGTGACCGACGAGGCCATCCGCGCGCTCAAGGCCGTGTGGTCCGGTGAACCGGTGACCATGGAGGGGCTGCACTTCGACGCCGTGGAGACGGTGGCGTTGCCGTTGCCCGTGCAGCGTCCGCATCCGCCCATCTGGATCGGGGGCAACTCGAACCGCGCCATGCGGCGGGCCATCGAACTGGCCGACGGTTGGAACCCGATGCCCAGCCCGGCGCGTGCCAGTCGTCTGTTGCGCACTCCACCCATCGAGACCATCGACGATCTCGCCGCCCGGATCGCCGACCTGCGCGCCGCCTCCGAACGCGCCGGTCGGGAGAACGTGCCCGAGGTGATCTTCACGCCCATCGGCCATGACCTCTTCGCCGGTCCGTTCCCGGCCGCCGAGCAGTTCGTCGACGACATCGGTCGGTATGCCGCCATCGGCGTGGACACACTCACCGTCGTGCTGCCGGGGGACACGCGAGCCGAGTGGCTCGACAGCGTCGCCTGGCTCGGCGCCGACGTCATCTCCGCCATCGACTGACGGTGACCGACGAGTCGTTGCCCGTCGGGCCGATGATCGACGATGACGAGGTGGCGCATGCCGTGGCCGTGCTGCGCGGCGGCGGACTGGTGGCGCTGCCCACAGAAACGGTCTACGGACTCGGTGCCGCTGCCTCGAACGACGACGCGGTGCGCCGAGTGTTCGCGGTGAAGGGACGACCGGTCGATCATCCACTCATCGTCCACATCGCCGATGCCGATCGACTGGCCGACTGGGTGGACCACGTGCCGCCGGCTGCTCGCGTGCTGGCCTCCGAGTTTTGGCCCGGCCCGCTCACACTGTTGCTTGGTCGCGGCGCGCACGTGTCCGACGTGGTCACCGGTGGTCGACCGACCGTGGCGGTTCGTGTCCCTGCGCATCCGTTGACCCTCGCCGTGCTGCGGGCCTTCGGTGGCGGCATCGCTGCGCCGTCGGCCAATCGCTTCGGGAAGGTGAGTCCCACCACCGCGGCGCATGTGCGCGCCGATCTCGGCGAGGACGTCGACATGGTGCTCGACGGCGGACCGTGCACCGTCGGCGTGGAGTCGACGATCGTCGACCTCACCGGGGCGCACCCGGTGGTGCTGCGCACCGGCGCCATCACCGCCGAGCGGCTGTCCGAGGTGCTCGGTGTGGAGGTGGACCGCGCCGACGACGAGCCAACGCCCGGTCCGGCCGGTGGGGCCCGCGCTCCCGGGATGCTCGAGTCCCATTACGCCCCCGAGGCCTGCGTGCATCTCGTCGCCGCCGGTGAGGCCGTTGCCGTCCTCACCGATCTGCTGGCCGCCGACGAGGGACTCGTGGGGCTGCTCGCGCCCGGCGTCATGGCCGACGCGCCCGACGGCGTGGTGGAACTCGAACCGGCCGGCCCCCCCGACGACTACGCCGCCGTGCTCTACGCGCGACTGCGGCAGGCCGATCGTCTCGGCCTGCGCCATCTCGTGTGCGTCCCGCCGCCGGCCGAGGGCATCGGGTCGGCCGTGATCGATCGGCTGCGTCGGGCCAGCGCGAGCTGAGGCTCGTTTCCTCGGCTCGTTGGCACGTCGCTCAGTTCACCAGTACGGACCAGATGAAGGCCTGGGCCGTCTCGTCCGGGGGTGGCCCCAATCGACTGCGCCACGGGTCGAGCCCCCCGGTGATGGTGTGACCCACGGCCTCGGCCCAGTCCCCGGCCGGGGTGCCGAAGTCGGTGCAACCCCAGCAGCCGTGCCACGCGCCGGAAAGTGCCCGCAGGTTCATCCACTGGTTGCGTTGTTCGTCGTCGAGCGGTGAGAAGTCGATGGCGTGACCGATCTCGTGACCGAGCACGCGAGCGCGACGCGCCGGATCGGATCCGAGGGCGCCGTTGAACAGGATGATCTCCCGACTGTCCCGGTAGGTCATCGCCGTGGCCTTGGGTGAGATGTCGGACCAGATGATGGCCAGCCCGGGATCGTCGACGGGATGTCGAGAAGGATGAGTGATTCGGGCGTGAGCAGAGCCTCGACCCCGACGCTCGTCGGTCCCGTTGCGGGTTC